>NZ_CP014616.1:4590000-4674191 GCF_001590685.1 Sporosarcina psychrophila | reverse complement strand
ATATTCAATTGAAACTAATAGGGGGTATATTGAAATGTGGGAATCAAAATTTACGCGTGAAGGGCTTACTTTCGATGATGTGTTGCTTGTACCGGGACCTTCTGAAGTATTACCTAAAGATGTGTCGCTCTCTGTCAATCTGACGAGTAAGATAAAATTAAACATTCCGGTTATCAGTGCAGGAATGGATACAGTTACTGAGTCGAAGATGGCAATTTCCATGGCACGTCAAGGTGGCCTTGGTGTCATCCATAAAAACATGAGTATTGAAGAACAGGCTGAACAAGTTGTTACGGTAAAACGCTCTGAAAATGGCGTAATTACTAATCCATTCTTCCTGTCACCTGAACATCAGGTTTTTGACGCTGAGCATTTGATGAGTAAATACCGCATTTCTGGTGTTCCAATTGTGAATAATAATGAAGAACTAAAACTTGTCGGTATCCTGACGAACCGTGATCTTCGTTTCATTCAAGATTACTCACTTGTTATCGATGATGTTATGACGAAAGAAAACCTTGTGACAGCACCTGTAGGCACAACATTGGAAGATGCAGAGAAAATCTTGCAAAAGTATAAAATCGAGAAGCTTCCAATTGTCGATGAAAATGGAATCCTTAAAGGTTTGATCACAATCAAGGATATTGAGAAAGTAATCGAGTTCCCAAATGCAGCTAAAGATAAACAAGGTCGACTACTTGTTGGTGCTGCTGTTGGTGTTACTACTGATACGATGGTACGTGTAGAGAAGCTTGTGAAAGCGGAAGTCGATGTTATCGTTATTGACACGGCACACGGGCATTCTAAAGGTGTTCTAGACGTAGTTGCTCAGATCAGACAGCGGTTCCCAGAACTTGAAATTATTGCGGGTAATATTGCCACTGCAGAAGCTACACGTGCGCTCTTTGAAGCGGGCGCTGACGTTGTCAAAGTTGGAATTGGCCCTGGTTCAATTTGTACAACGCGTGTCGTTGCAGGTGT
The DNA here is from genome assembly GCF_001590685.1 of Sporosarcina psychrophila. GTDB lineage: Bacteria > Bacillota > Bacilli > Bacillales_A > Planococcaceae > Sporosarcina > Sporosarcina psychrophila. The sequence goes on along the minus strand of NZ_CP014616.1, from coordinate 4,673,210 downwards.
TGGTGTTCCGCAAATTACAGCTATCTACGAATGTGCTTCAGAAGCACGTAAGTTAGGCAAAACGATTATTGCTGATGGTGGCATTAAATATTCTGGTGATATCGTCAAAGCACTTGCTGCTGGTGGACATGTTGTCATGCTTGGAAGTCTTCTCGCAGGAACGACGGAAAGTCCAGGGGAAACTGAAATTTTCCAAGGACGCCGTTTCAAAGTCTATCGTGGTATGGGATCGATTGCTGCAATGGAGCAGGGTTCTAAAGATCGTTACTTCCAAGACGATGCAAAAAAACTTGTACCTGAAGGAATCGAAGGGCGTATGCCTTACAAAGGTCCCTTGTCTGATACGATTCATCAGCTAATCGGTGGTGTTCGTGCAGGAATGGGCTATTGCGGTACTAAAGATCTGCAAGATCTGCGTGAAAAAGCACAGTTCATTCGTATGACGGGTGCAGGATTACGTGAAAGTCATCCACACCAAGTACAAATTACAAAAGAAGCTCCGAACTATTCACTTTGATAAAAGGCTTTAACCCAGGAACTAATGTTTTTTGAGTTTTAGGTCGGAATGAAGGAACTTCAGCACCTTTCCTGCGTCTCCATATGAGCAGAAAGGTGCTTTTTTGGTTTAATACCCAAAGAGTAGCCGAAATATGATAAAATGACTTAGGGAAATAGCAATGATGGAGGTATTATGGTGAAGCGAGAAATGAGACGATGGGTGGCATTTTTGTTAGTGCCGCTACTACTAATAATGACACTCGGGACGGTTCCAGTTTACGCCGACTCAGCACTAGGACTCCATGTAGATGGTGCAATATTAATTGACGCGGAAAGTGGAAAAATATTATATGAAGAAAATGCAGATACGCCACTAGGTATTGCAAGTATGACGAAAATGATGACTGAATATATCCTTTTCGAGGCAATCGAAGAAGGTAAAATAAGCTGGGATCAGGAATATAAAGTGAACGATTATACATATGCGGTTTCACAAGACCGTCGGCTTAGTAATGTTCCACTGCGGAGAGATGGTACATACACGATTCGTGAATTGTATGAAGCAGTAGCCATCTATTCTGCAAATGGGGCGACGATAGCCGTTGCAGAAACAATTGCAGGAACAGAAACTGAATTTTTGAAGCTGATGAATGCGAAAGCAGAAGAGCTTGGCTTGAAAGATTATAAATTTGTCAATTCCACGGGTTTGAATAATAGTGACCTTCAAGGAATGCATCCACAAGGGACAGGTGCAGAAGACGAAAACGTCATGCCTGCAAAATCTGTCGCAAAACTAGCTTACCATTTGTTACATGATTATCCGGAAGTTTTGGAAACGACGAAAGTCAAAACAAAAATATTCCGTGAAGGTACTTCTGATGCTATCAAAATGGACAACTGGAATTTCATGCTTCCAGGGTTTGTTTATGAATACGAAGGCGTTGACGGTCTCAAGACAGGTACGACTGACTTTGCAGGGCACAACTTCACCGGGACGGCAACACGCGATGGTAAACGGGTCATTGCAGTTGTTATGAAAGCGGTTGATGCGAAAGGTGTAGGCTCGTACAAAGCACGATTTGATGCGACGCGTGCTTTGTTCGACTACGGTTTCGGTCAATTCTCAGAAGTTGAATTTGTTCCGGCTGGTTATCAGTTCAAAGATTCTAAAACGCTCGACGTTGTCAAAGGGAAAGCGAAAACTGTCGCTGTAGAGGTAAAGGAACCGATCCGTATGATGGTGAAAACGAGTGAAAAGGATCTCTATGTACCTGAACTTGTGATTGATGAATCAAAAATGAAGGACAATGCACTTCAGGCACCTATTAAAAAAGGTACAGTTGTCGGTCATGTCAATCTCGTGAAAACAGAAGGAACGGATTATGGCTTCATTGATTCAACTAATCCGGGAGCTGATGTTGTTACGAAGGATGCAGTTGAGAAGGCTGGCTGGTTCTCGCTTACAATGAGCGCAATCGGTGACTTTTTCGCAAGCATTTGGAGTAGTGCAACAGGATTTGTAAAAGGTTTGTTTAAATAAAACATCAAGGCGAGGAATCCTTAAATGGATTCTTCGCCTTTTTCAATGGACCATGCATACATGAGATCCTCGATGGCTTGTTTAATGGCCTCTGTAGAAAGGCCGCCGAAGCCGAGAAGGAAGGATGGTTCACCTTCTTTGGGAGCTGTTCTGTAACCGTTTAAGCCGTATACGCGGATGCTTGCCTTCTTTGCTGCTATTGCTAGGGATCTTTCATTTGTTTCAGTGTGGACGGTAAGAATAATGTGCATGCCTGCTTCATCGCCTGAAAATGAAACATGCGGAGCGTAGGATGACAGGGCCTCTGTGAGAACTTGAAGTTTACGTTTATATATTTTCCGCATCCTATTTAAATGGCGTGAAAAGTGACCGTCAGCCATGAAGCGGGCCAGGATGTGCTGGTCGAGCCTTGGTACTGTTGCTGAATAATGAATGAATGCTTTTTCATAACGACTTAGTAACATAAGGGGAAGCACCATATAAGCAATCCGTAGCGATGGCATCAGAGATTTTGAAAATGTACTTAAATAAATGACGTTGCCGCCTTTATCCATACCTTGCAAGGAAGGGATTGGCCTTCCAGTATATCGGAATTCGCTGTCATAATCGTCTTCGATGATAAAATGTTCGTCACCTGATGATGCCCAGTTCAATAAAGCAGTCCTACGCGCTGCTGAGAGGACGATGCCGGTAGGGAATTGATGAGAGGGAGTCACATAGGCAACAGTCGCACCTGAGTGTTGTAGAGACCTTACATCCATCCCTTCTTCATCGACTGCAATCGGAATTGCTTCCCGGTTGTTGTGGAAAAAAACGTGATGAGTAAGCGGGTAGCCGGGATCTTCGATTGCATATGTCGCTGCCGTTCCTAGAATGCGGATGACAAGCGGCATAAGTTGTTCTGTACCTGAACCAATGATGACTTGCTCCGGCGTACAGTCAACGCCGCGGGAGTGATATAAATAGCGTGCAATTTCTTGACGAAGTTCCCAATCACCGTGAGGATGCCCGAGAAGCAGGAGATCCTTGGAAGACTCGTCCATCACATCTTTTGCGTACTTTCGCCATTGTGTAAAAGGAAATGATTCTGTATCGATTTTACCGGGTGAAAAGTCGAAGGTTATATCTTCAATTTTTTCAACCGGCCTTTTTACGGACAGCTGCATCGGTTGGGCGTAAGCTAGTTCTTCAATTGCCTGCACATAAAAACCTTTTCGAGGTTTCGATGAAATAAACCCCTCTGCTGCAAGCTGTGCATAGGCAAGTTCAACCGTCGTCTGACTCACATCAAGAAAGTCACCAAGTTTTCGTTTAGATGGAAGTTTCATGCCAACTGGCAATTTTCCATCTGTAATATCCCGTCGTATTTGGTTGTACATTTGTTCATATAGCGGCGTATCTGTACTTTTTTCTAATTTGATTAATAGCATCTCCACCGCAACCACTCCGTCTGACCCCTTCAACTTGTTTGGAACTGGGTGTTTCAATAAGGTCATATTCTATTATACTGAACAATAAGAAAAGAGGGAAGCGCCTGTTCAGAGGCGACAGGCATAAGACGGTTATATAGGAAGGCAGTCTAAGTTCGCGACGTCGTGTCGCAACGACTGCATGACCTGCATCCGGCAGGCCCAAGCGGCGTTCTTTGCCGTATAGTCGGCACGGCTTTCAATGATCACAGCCTAAATTCGCCGCTTCCTGCGGCAATGTCTGTGTGACCCACATCCTGTGGGCCTCCGAGCCTCTAGGCGCTGGACTCTAGACAATAAAAAAAGGGGGAAGGTAACATGAATTTTAAATACGGAGGCGTCATCATGGACGTCATTAATGCGGAGCAGGCAAAAATAGCGGAGGCGGCAGGGGCAATTGCAGTAATGGCACTTGAGCGCGTCCCTTCTGATATAAGAAAAGCGGGCGGTGTTGCACGCATGGCGGATCCACGAATCATTACGGACGTACAAGGTGCTGTTTCAATTCCGGTGATGGCGAAAGCACGTATCGGTCATATTTCCGAAGCCCGCGTACTTGAGGCACTTGGTGTTGATTATATCGATGAAAGTGAAGTACTTACTCCTGCGGATGAGGAATTCCATTTACTGAAGAGCGCATACAGTGTGCCGTTCGTTTGTGGAGCTCGTGATCTTGGAGAAGCAGCGCGTCGTCTTGGTGAAGGGGCTAAAATGCTTCGTACAAAAGGCGAACCGGGAACGGGGAATATTGTCGAAGCGGTACGTCACCTTCGTATGGTGAATGCCCAAGTGAGTAGACTTGTTCATATGAATGACGACGAAGTAATGACGGAAGCGCGCAATCTTGGTGCACCTTATGAAATCCTTCTTGCCATCAAAAAACACGGACGTCTACCTGTGACAAACTATGCAGCGGGCGGCGTGGCGACACCTGCAGATGCCGCACTTATGATGGAACTTGGCGCAGATGGCGTATTCGTAGGTTCAGGTATTTTCAAATCCGAAAATCCTGAGAAATTTGCACGTGCAATTGTTAAAGCAACAGAAAACTTCAAAGACTATAAACTGATTGGTGAACTGTCTAAAGACATTGGTGAACCGATGAAAGGGTTAGAAATCGGAACCCTTCAAGTGGAAGAGCGTATGTCAGAACGCGGTTGGTAATTAATTAAGAAAAAAGTGGGGGAGAAATCCCTCGCTTTTTTGTATACTTAATTATAGGGGTGATAAGAATGGAACAATTAAAGGTCTTCGATGAAAACTATACCTATTTGAGAAATGAAAATAGAGCCAAGGTCCACTGTGAGGGACTGTGGCATGAAACCTTCCATTGCTGGCTAGTCGATGATCAGTTTGTCTATATTCAAAAAAGAAGCGCTATTAAAAAAGACTTTCCGGGATTGTTTGATATTACCGCTGCAGGGCATATTCTCTCAACAGAAACTGTGGCAGATGGCATTCGTGAGGTGGAAGAGGAATTAGGCATAGAAGTCGATATAACGAAGCTGCATTCGAAAGGTGTTGTGCAGAACAGTATCAAATTGCCCACCTTTATTGATCGTGAGTTTTCGAATGTCTTCTTATATGACTCAACTTTTGCAGCAAGCGAATTTTCATTGCAACAAGAGGAAGTAGAAAGTGTCCATGTCGTGGAGCGACAAGCACTAATTGACCTTTTCGTTAATGAAGTAATGACAGTTAAATGCATCAATATTTTCGATGGAACATTGGCGGAAATTGGTCTCAGCGACTTTGTTCCACACGAAAGAAATTATTTTGAACAAGTTGCACATATCTTTAAAGAGTAATCTTAAGAAAGCGGATACATTTTTTCTTTGAGTGACTTGCCAAAAAAACCAGCTTGTAGTAAAGTAAGGGTAATTTCAAACATGAGACGATGATGGGAAGCAGTAACAAGCACGTTTTTTGAAGAGAGCCGGCGGGTGGTGTGAGCCGGTAAAAACACTTGTGAATCCGTCCCTGAGTAGCCGGGCTGAAACGTTTAGTAGGCCTGAGCCGGCAGTTGAGCCGTTATTTCAATGGAGTGGATTGGACTTGGTTGTCCGGTCAATTTGGGTGGCAACGCGGGTAGTTCTCGTCCCTTTTATAGGGAATCGAGGGCTTTTTTTGTTGTCCAGCTTCAGGTGTCAGCCCCTCGAGTCACTTCCGTCTTACTGATAAAGGCAAAAAGTACCTTTGTTAGCAAGCCTTTCAGCGCTTGTCGGAGCTAAGTGACACCTTACGCTTTTCTTTGTTGTCCACTTTCCATTATCGTCTAAAAATTAAGGAGGAATTATTCATGCTAGATATTAAAAAAGTCCGTGCAAATTTTGATGAAGTGAAAGAGAAGCTATCTAAACGCGGAGAGGATATTTCTCAGCTCGATAAATTTCAAGCACTTGATGATAAGCGTAGAGAATTGATTGCAAAAGTTGAAACCTTGAAAGCGGAACGTAACGAAGTATCTCAAAAGGTCGCTGAAATGAAGCGTAATAAAGAAAATGCAGATGACGTTATTGCACGTACGCGTCAAGTTGGGGAAGACATCAAAAAACTCGACGAAGAACTGCACACAGTTGAGGAAGAATTGAATTATATTATGATGCGTATCCCTAATATCCCGCATGACAGTGTTCCTGTTGGCGATAGCGAAGACGACAATGTCGAAATTCGCGTGTGGGGAGAGAAGCCTGAATTTGGATTTGAGCCAAAGCCACACTGGGAAGTGGGAACGGATTTAAATCTCCTTGATTTTGAACGTGCTGCAAAAGTGACGGGAAGCCGTTTTGTTTTTTACCGAGGACTGGGAGCTCGTCTTGAGCGCGCATTGATTAACTTCATGCTTGACCTTCATATTGAAGAACACGGCTACGAAGAAATGTTGCCGCCGTATTTGGTGAATCGCACAAGCTTAACGGGTACAGGACAGTTGCCGAAGTTTGAGGAAGATGCATTTTTAATCAACGAAGAGGATTACTTCCTTATTCCGACATCTGAAGTGCCTGTAACGAACTTCCACCGCGACGAAATCTTGAATGTTGCACAATTACCGGTGGCATTTGCGGCGTATAGCACGAACTTCCGTTCAGAGGCGGGATCTGCTGGCCGTGATACGCGCGGTCTAATCCGTCAGCACCAGTTCAATAAAGTTGAGCTTGTTCGTTTCGTGAAGCCGGAAGATTCTTATGATGAACTCGAAAAATTGACAGGTCACGCTGAAAAGGTATTGCAGTTATTGAAATTGCCATACCGTGCGCTAAAAATGTGTACAGCAGATTTAGGATTCACAGCTGCGAAGAAATATGATTTAGAAGTGTGGATTCCAACACAAAACCTGTACCGCGAGATCTCTTCTTGTTCAAACTTTGAAGATTTCCAGGCGCGTCGTGCAAATATTCGTTTCCGCCGAGAAGCGGGTGCGAAACCGGAATACGTTCACACATTGAATGGCAGCGGGCTAGCAATTGGCCGTACTGTGGCGGCAATCCTTGAAAATTATCAGCAGGAAGATGGTTCTGTCGTTATTCCTGAGGTTCTTCGTCCGTATATGGGTGGAAAAGAAGTTATTACCCTTTAAAAAAAGAAAACGTGCAAGGCGTCATTCGACGTCCTGCACGTTTTCTTTTTTCTCCTGTCTAGGATTCAAGCTCTTGATCAAGGCGCTTACGCTTTTGGTCACTCTTTTTCCGTTCACGAATGGCCCTGAAAAATGCCGTAAGCATCTCCCCGCATTCATCCGCCGACACGCCTTCAACCACATCACATTCATGATTAAATCGTGGATCGTTCAATAAGCGATAGAGTGAGTCAACGCAACCGCCTTTTGGATCCCGAGCACCGTAGACAACACGTGGGATTCTAGACTGTAAAATAGCACCTGCGCACATTGGACATGGCTCTAGTGTGACATATAGAGTTGTATCTTCCAGGCGCCAGCTACCAATTTCTTGACATGCATCTTGAATTGCCGACAACTCTGCATGGGTAACTGCGTTTTGGGTGGTTTCTCGCAAATTATGTGCCCGTGCAATTACTTTATCCTCATGAACGATGATCGCGCCAATGGGTACTTCGCCAAGAGCCTGTGCTTTCATCGCTTCGTCAATTGCCAACTGCATATATAGCCGGTCTTTATTAAAAGTATCCAAAGTCATCACTCCTTGGTGATAGTGTAGCATTATCTAGTGGTGAATGAAGGATGTTTTCTTAATCGAGGTGTTGTCTAACTACAGCGTCCAGATGCGGGGTCAGAAGTCGGTACGGCTAGGAAGGATTAAGCTGCATCCATCCCGGATATAGGGCACTGCTTCACCGTTCCTTAAAATTGTTCCACGTGGAAAAAGTCTGAATGTTGAAGAGTGTGAAACATTTGCTACACTCTATTTTTCATTTCAACCGTGTGATAAAATAAAGAGTACTATATATTATGACGACGTGAAGGAGGATTTCTGATGTCTGTTCCGTTCATAACGGTCGAAGGTCCGATTGGAGTTGGAAAAACGTCACTTTCCAAGGCAATCGCGGACACACAGCAATTCCATCAGCTAAAAGAGATTGTGGATGAAAATCCATTTTTAAATAAATTTTATGACAACATCGAGGAATGGAGTTTCCAAACCGAAATGTTTTTTCTTTGCAATCGATATAAACAGCTTAGCGATATTAAAACCGAGATATTGAGTGAACAAAAACCGGTTGTTGCTGATTATCATATTTTTAAAAACCTCATTTTTGCAAAACGTACATTAGATCCAACAGAATATGTGAAGTACGAGGAAATCTATAAGATTTTGACGAAGGACATGCTTGTTCCGAATATAATTGTTTACCTACACGCGAGCCTAGACACACTTATGAAGCGTATTTCACAGCGTGGGCGTGCATTTGAGAAAAACATGGATCCCGCTTATTTGCAGCAACTTGCGGAAGATTACGAGACGTTCATCACGTATTTTGAATCGGCACATCCTGAAATTCCTGTTCTTCGGTTCAACGGAGATGATCTAGATTTCGTTAACAGCGAAGAGGATCTGCAATTCATTTTAGATACTGTCGATGCGACGATACGAAAAGGAGTTACATTGAATGAACTTACGTGAAAAATACGGCATCCCTCAAAATGCTGTCATTACAATTGCAGGGACGGTGGGGGTCGGCAAGTCAACGATGACGCAGGCACTTGCGGATGCACTGAATTTCAGGACATCATTTGAAAATGTCGATCAGAATCCCTACCTCGATCTTTTTTACAATGACTTTGAAAAGTGGAGCTTCCATTTACAAATTTACTTCTTGGCAGAGCGATTCAAGGAGCAGAAACGTATATTTGAATATGGCGGCGGATTTATCCAAGACCGTTCGATTTATGAAGATACAGGTATTTTTGCAAAAATGCATATGGAAAAAGGGACGATGAACCCGGTTGATTATGATACGTATACGAATCTGTTTGAAGCAATGGTTATGACACCCTATTTTCCGCATCCGGATTTGCTGGTTTATTTGGAAGGACCGCTTGACGGCATCATTTCACGTGTCAAAGAACGCGGTCGCGTGATGGAACAGGAGACACCGGTTTCATACTGGGAAGAGATGCACGGACGCTATGAGAATTGGATCAATTCGTTCAATGCATGCCCGGTATTACGTCTAGATATCAATGATTATGATCTTCTTACTAATCCGCGAGAAGTGGAAACGATTGTTGAGAAAATAGGACATTCCCTGAAGCAAACGTCACTTTTGAAAAAATGAAATCATCCCCAAAAATATAACGGATACTCTTTTTGAGGACAAAAAATTAGCAGGGCAAAACAGGGGCCAATTCGCATTAGCGGACAGGTCCCTATTTGTTCAACTAACTGGCCAGTTTGATCTTTAAGCCGACAAAAACAACAAACAGGCCTTTACACGATGCGGTAAAAGAGAACTGTTCTATTCTCTAAACCTAATCGTCTGTCTTGGATGTCAACTTGATGTCAGCCAGGTGCTTCGCGACAACCTTCTTCCCTTCTTCCACTTGCTCGTCCGTGAAACCTTTACTCGTCATATTCGACTGCCACCTTACAAGATAGTCGCTTACTCTGTCCACTCGATCTGCTGTGCTGGCCGCGGATACTTCATGGCTAAAGCTGAGTTCCTCCTCAGCCCAATCATCAATAAAGTGGGCGCTGGCTAAAACCAAAACTGAACATGCAATGGCGACTATTGAACACACTATGGCTATCACTTTGTACGGCATTCCCATTCCCCCCAGACAGCTTCTTTTCTTAACTGTACAGGAACTTCAGGGTTAATTAAAACTAAAAATTCCGATAAATAACGAGAGATACCCATTTATTTCGGAAGGAATTTCATCTTATCCATTTCCTTCGACAGCTTAATTTGTCTAATGCTGATGGTGTGTAGGGGAAATTTCTTTTTTCGCGAGTCATTAAAATTGTTGCGATAGAAAAGCGGTTAATTCGTGGGAAATACGGAAAAAGCCCTAGTACTTGGAATGAATTAGGATTCCCACTAATACCGCTTCGACGCTTTGTGGATGCCTCCCGCGATAAGCCAGAAAGGAGACCGCTTTCAGTCTTATCGCTCCGGCTACCACGAAGACGCGCCTGCGCTGGATAGTCTATGTGAGAAAGCGCATTTCATAATCAGGGATTAGACCCGCAATCTGTATTGCAAATTTCTCGAATTAAATTTATATCAAATAGTAATCACCTTACATTCGCGCCATATACATCTCAAAATCGCATTTCTCTCGATATTGAATACCCTAGCGCAGGCGCGGCAAAGGGTTCGCCAAAGCGCCAAGCGTTCTACAATTCACACCCCGAATTACACCTCGTTTATTATTGAGTGCCATGGCAGATTCAATGGGATTCTTTAACTCAACTTATCATAGAGAATGGAGAAATAATCATACATAAAAATCCGTCGATTGATGGAGAATCAGATTGATAGTCACAACTGTTGATTAACCATTTTCTCGCATAAAAAACAGGTAAGAAAGGCTTGAAAAACTCTGTTTTCACGGGATCATTTCCGGTCAGCTTTTGGCAAACCAGCCACACCCTTTTTAGTAATCCCGTTATGAATAGTTACCTGTCGCATTCATTCCTATACATCAAAACATCTCGGTAATCGTATAGAGGTCGTTCAATCCAAAGATACTGTACAAGAAGTGCCTAGTGTTTGATTCAGTTATTTACTGGTAGTTTTTGGTTAATCAACCCATGTGATTGAAAGTAGAACTATAAACACCCATCTCACATAGAAGCAGTTTCCGGGTGTGTTTACGCCACTAATTTAAGACAAACGGCACATCATCTCATTTAGATGGTGTCCCGTTTTATCTATATGTATATTGAATAATTGGATACCTTATCACCTTATCTGGCTTATGGCGGGAGGCATCCCTGATCGTCGTAGCGTATTCAATGGCATTTCTAATTTAGTTAGAAAGAACCGCAGATTTCAGAAAAAATTCAGCGTACAGTTCTTTTAAGATTTTTGTTTCGTCTTTTTTATGAACGCCGAAGACAAGGCTGACTTCTGATGAACCTTGGTTGATCATTTGGATACTAGCACCAGTGCGTGCGATGGCTGAGGCGGCACGTGCAGCCAGTCCAGTAGAATGACGCATTCCTTCGCCTACAAGAACGATCATGGAGTAATTAGAATGCATATGGACGTGATCCGCGTTCAATTCCTCTTTTGCTCGGCGTACAATCCGTGCTTCTTTATCCGCATTGAGAAATTTACTTCTGATGATGACAGACAAGTTATCAATACCGGAAGGCGTGTGCTCAAATGGAATTTCTTCTTCCTCTAGGATTTGCAATAACTTTCTTCCGAAACCAATTTCCTGGTTCATTAAATATTTGTCGACAAACAGTGTGGAAAATCCACTATCAGCGGCAATACCAATGACCGGCTGTGCAAAGTAATTTCGTTCATTGACGATAAGTGTTCCCGGAGCCTCCGGATTATTGGTGTTTTTAATGCACACAGGAATGGAACGACGGAATGCGGGCATTAGCGCTTCGTCGTGAAAGACGGAGAATCCTGCATAGGCTAGTTCCCGCATTTCACGGTAAGTCATTTTATCGATGCCGACCGGATTGTCGACAACATTCGGGTTGGCTGCAAAGACTGAGTCAACGTCTGTAAAATTTTCATACAGCTCAGCTTCTGTCGCTGCGGCAAGTAGAGATCCTGTGATGTCCGATCCACCTCTGTTGAATGTCCGAAGTGTTCCGTCTGTCGTGTAGCCAAAAAAGCCTGGGAAAACGATAATACCTGGTTTGTCGCGTAATTGTGCAAGCTGGTCATCGCCTTCAGGGAGTGCGCGTACCCGTTCTGGTCGTTCATTGACCAGTAGACCGGCCTCTTTTGGACACATATAGTGTGCATCCATTCCAATGTGTGTGAAGTAGGCAGCAATTAGCTTCGCGTTGTTGTCTTCTCCAGATGCTTTTAAGCAATCCATGAAGAGATTTGCGTCATTTACATCGTTAGCGAGACGTCCATGCAAATCATTTTCGATAACGGATACGATCTCCATTGAAAGACCAAGTCCTGCAGCGATCTGTTGATAGCGGGCTACTACTTCCTTAAATTCAATTTCTGTGTCTTCCCCCTTAAGGGCTTTTTCAGCAAGTTGGATTAGTAGATCCGTTACTTTTTCATCTGAGCCAAACCGTTTGCCGGGTGCTGAGACAACAATGATTTTACGACTGGGATCAGTTTTTACGATTTGAGCGACTTTTTTTATTTGATCGGAAGACGCTACTGAAGTACCTCCAAATTTGCAAACTTTCACAATCATCAAATCCTTTCTATTATATAATGGGATGAATGTATTTATTCTATGACTTTATCACAAAAAGGTTGTTATTATCCGAATATTTCACTATAATGTCTTTATGCAAAGAACAATTGTTTTTTCATAGTGTACATACAGTTAGGAGAATCGTCAATGAGAAATGAAATTAATATTGGATTATTAGGATTTGGGGTTGTCGGCAGCGGGGTGGCTAAAATCTTGCAAGATCACCAAGAAGACCTCCATCATAAACTTGGCGTTCCTGTCAAAATTAAAAAAGTTCTTGTGAAAAATTTACATAAAAATCGGGAAACAACACTTTCATTGGAAACATTCACGGATAATTTGTATGAAGTGCTTGAAGACTCGTCTATAGATTTAATAGTAGAAGTGATGGGCGGGACCTTCGATGCGAAAGAAGCGATTGAAAGTTCCCTGCGGGCTGGAAAAGGTGTCGTAACTGCCAATAAAGACGTTATGGCAGAATTCGGACCTGGATTATTGAAGCTGGCGGATGAAAACAAGTGTGATCTGTTTTACGAAGCAAGCGTCGGGGGCGGAATCCCGTTAATTCGCACCCTTGAAGATGGACTTGCTTCTGACCGTATCCGTGCGTTGACAGGTATTGTGAATGGAACAACGAACTTCATCTTAACAAAAATGAAACATGAAAAAATGTCTTATGAAGATGCATTGGCAGAGGCGACAGCACTTGGTTTTGCAGAGGCAGATCCATCGGCGGATGTTGATGGCATTGATGCAGCGCGCAAAATGGTTATTTTGGCTTCATTGTCTTTCTCAACCGAAGTCCGTCTGGGCGATGTTTTTGTGAGAGGGATGAAGGAAATCCAAGAAGGCGATCTAGAACTGGCTGAGCAGTTTGGCTATACGGTGAAGTTAGCGGGGTCAGCTAAGAAGAATGAGGATGGTATAGAAGTAGCTGTAGAGCCTGTGTTTTTCCCGAATTCGCATCCTTTGGCATCAGTGAACAATGAGTTCAATGCCGTATATATTTATGGAGATGCAGTTGGAGAAACAATGTTCTATGGACCGGGGGCTGGATCAATGCCGACTGCCACGTCTGTAACGGGAGATATTATTGCAGCGTGCCGTAATTTGCTGCTAGGTGTCAACGGCAAAAGGTTACACGCACCTCAGTATGAGCGAAAAGTGAAAAGTGATAGTAATAAGTTCGCACGTTATTTCCACCGAATTCGCGTGAGAGACGAAGTAGGTGTCCTAACGAAATTAACGTCTATTTATAGCAAGCACGGTGCAAGTCTGGCGACGGTTGTTCAGCATTCCGATAAAAAGGCGGCTGACGCGGACCTGATTTTCATCACGCATCAAATTTCGAGACAACAGCATTTAGATATTGTGAATGAATTGAACGAGACACCAAAGGTAATCGGCGTACTTAGCCATTACCGGGTAGAGGGGGAAGAATGATGAAAAGATGGAATGGATTAATTGAGGAATATAAAGAATGGTTACCGGTGACAGAAAATACGCCGGCGTTAACGTTGCAGGAAGGGAATACCCCTCTTATTCACATGCCAAATTTATCTGAACAATGGGGCATTAACCTTTACGTGAAAACGGAAGGAACGAATCCAACTGGTTCATTTAAAGACCGGGGCATGGTTATGGCGGTCGCAAAAGCGAAAGAAGAAGGAAAAAAAGTTCTTATTTGTGCATCAACGGGTAATACATCTGCAGCGGCGGCGGCATACGGTGCTCGTGCTGGAATGCGGACAATTGTAGTTATTCCGGAAGGTCGAATCGCACTTGGCAAGTTGGCTCAGGCGAAAATGTATGGCGCAGAAATTGTAGAAATCGAAGGCAACTTTGACGAAGCATTGGCTATGGTGCGTGCGGCCGGCGAGGGAGACGTTGCGCTCGTGAACTCGGTTAACCCGTATCGCCTTGAAGGTCAAAAGACAATTGCGTTTGAAACGATTGAGCAACTTGGAAAAGTACCGGATATTTTTGCACTTCCGGTTGGGAACGCAGGTAATATTTCGGCGGCTTGGAAAGGTTTCAAAGAATATGCTGATAAGAAGGGTACTGAGTTACCGGTTCTTCTTGGTGTACAAGCCGACGGAGCTGCACCGATTGTTTATAATCGCGTATTCGAAAACCCCGAAACGGTTGCAACGGCAATTCGAATCGGTAATCCCGCAAGTTGGGAACTGGCGAACAATGCCTTGGCGGAGTCGAATGGAACAATTCTCGCTGTAACAGATGAAGAGATTTTAGAAGCATATAGTTTAATCGCTTCATCTGAAGGTGTTTTTGCAGAACCAGGCTCGTGTGCTTCAATTGCGGGCGTTAAAAAACAAGTGGAGAGCGGCTTGTTGAAAAAAGGTTCAACTGTAGTTGCGGTATTGACGGGTAACGGTCTAAAAGATCCAGATACAGCAATTGAAGTAAATAAAGAGAAACCAATGATGTCACGGGAACAATTTGATGCGTTTCTTAGTGAGTTAAAGGCGGGGGCAAAGTAATGGCAGAATCCAATTTTTCCGTTGTCGTACCTGCATCGACGGCAAATCTTGGGCCAGGCTTCGATAGTATCGGACTTGCACTTAATCTTTATATGACGGTGAATGTATCGCCGTCAGAGGATTGGGAAGTTACGTATAAAGACGATGGTTTTGAAGATTTACCGAACGGTGAAGATAATTTAATTGTGAAGACAGTTACTAATATAGCTGAGCGAAAAGGGCGTGTTGCACCAGCATCACGACTTATCATTCAGTCGGATATTCCGCTTGGTAAAGGACTTGGAAGCAGTGCAACGGCAATTGCAGCAGGAATTGAAATTGCAAACCAACTTCTTGAATTGAATCTTTCCGCGAAGGAAAAAGTGCTTCTAGGTAGTGGATATGAAGGGCACGCGGATAATATCTCGGCTGCACTTCTTGGGGGAGTGACAATTTCTTATTTTGATGGCGTGGAAATGGATGTCGTTCATATAAGAGAACCAAAAATGGGAGCTGTGATACTTGTTCCGCCTGAGGCATTGCTGACGGAAGCATCTAGGGGGCTTCTGCCAGACCAACTCTCACATTCAGAAGCAATACGTAGTAGCGCAGCGGGGAATGTACTTTCAGCAGCGATTGCCCGGGATGATTGGGAAACGGCGGGGCGTATGATGGAAAAGGATATCTTTCATGAGCCGTATCGTAAGAAGTTATTTCCTGAGTTCGACCGGATCCGTGAAGTTTGCCACGAGTACGGTGCGTATGGCATGACAATTAGTGGAGCGGGTCCTTCTCTTTTCGTGGCTGTGAAACAAGGTAACGAGGGCGAATTGGCAAAGCGATTGGCAGTTGCGTTCCCGTACTATGGTTGTATTGCTGTCAAACCGTCTAATGCGGGTGCTGTGGTTAATTGAAACAAAGAAAAGCGGAAGGCGCCTTCTAGACGCGACAGGCATAAGTCAATCCAGCGACGTGGCGTTCTTTGCCACATAGCTGGATTGTTTATGACCCGAGCGTCTGGCGTCTGGAGCCTAGACAGAACAAAAAAAGAAGCGGACCAGTAAAATGGCTCCGCTTCTTAAAGTTTAATTACTATAATAGGCAAAATAAAAATTCGTTATCTACTAACGAATTCGAATTCAAGCATATACGTTTAGTTGGAAAAATGGAGGAGGTAGAGGGATTCGAACCCCCGCGGGATTTGACTCCCCTGTCGGTTTTCAAGACCGATCCCTTCAGCCGAGCTTGGGTATACCTCCGTATCAACAATTAATAATTTATCATGTTTGAAATGAAGTGTCAACAGTTTTATAAAAATAACTTTGTTCACATGATATTAATTGATTTAATCTAGCAGATTGAGTATACTTGTAAATGCCGTGCTAGGTGGGGAGATAGCGGTGTCCTGTAACTTGCAATCCGCTCTAGCAAGACTGAATCCCTTCCCGAGGCTGTCCGTATTGTAGGGTCTGCCTCTTGCACGCAGTGTTGACGTTTGGGTCCCGCGCAATGGGAACCTATGAACTATGTCAGGTCCGGAAGGAAGCAGCATTAAGTAGAATTTCTCATGTGCCGCGGGGTCGCCTAGACCGAGCTGGCGACAGGAGTAACGCTTATGTGTGGCTGTCGGAGGAAGGTGCACGGCATTAATTTCACAATTCGACTCGTCCGTTTCTGCGGACGAGTTTTTTGTTGCGCTAATAAAGGATTCGTATAGGCGTTTGTGCTATAATGGAAACATTAGCGCATTGCGTCAAAAGGAGAGGAAACTGTTGGTGTATCAAGCTTTTTACCGCGTATATCGGCCTCAATCATTTGCTGAGATGTCCGGACAGCAACATGTGAAACAGACACTTCAGAACGCCCTCCTTCATAATAAGACGACACATGCTTATCTTTTCTCGGGTCCAAGAGGTACAGGGAAGACAAGTGCGGCGAAAGTTTTTGCGAAAGCGTTAAATTGCGAAAATGGTCCAGCAAAAGAACCGTGCAATGAGTGTCCGACGTGTATCAGCATCACGGAAGGGTCGAATACGGATGTCATCGAATTTGATGCAGCTTCGAACTCACGTGTTGAGGAAATGCGAGACATTATTGAAAAGGTACGGTTTGCCCCGTCGAATGCTCGTTTTAAAGTATATATTATCGATGAGGTACATATGTTATCAAATTCGGCATTCAATGCGCTTTTGAAAACTCTTGAGGAACCGCCATCGCATGTCGTATTTATCTTAGCAACCACAGAACCGCATAAACTACCATTGACGATTATTTCGAGGTGTCAGCGCTTCGATTTTAAACCAATTACACCGGCTGATATTACTAATCGAATGAAGACGGTACTTGCGGATACGGGTATTGAGTCTGATGAAAGTGCTTTGAAAGTAATTGCGCAGGCGGCTTCTGGAGGAATGCGTGATGCACTCAGTATGCTTGACCAAGTTGTGTCGTTTAGTGGAGACAAGATAACAATTGAAGATGCACTGCTTGTAACTGGATCAATTGGTGAAGACATTTTCCATCAGTTGGCGGAAGCGCTACTTGGTAAAGACGCTGGCATGGTACTGACATTGCTTGATCGACTTATTGCGGAGGGAAAAGATGTTTCCAGGCTAGCAGAAGATTTAATCACGTTTTTCCGGGATCTTCTTCTTCTGCGAACAGCACCCAGCTTAAAAGATTTACTCGAACTCATACCTGGCGATGAACGGTTTGTAGAAATGGCACAACGATTTGAAATGGATACGTTGTATTTATTCATTGACATACTGGCAAAAACGCAACAGGAAATGCGGTTCTCCAATCATGCAAAAGTCTATATTGAGTCTGCCTTTTTGAAAATGATTCATCTTGACAGCCCTGTGCAGGTCAGTGGAGGCAATCATGCCATTGATCCGGGGCTTACGCAGAAGGTAGCAGATCTTGAGCGCACAATTATGGAGTTGCAACAGCAGATGTCTAGTGGTGGAATGAATAAGCAGACGGTTGCAGATCAATCCGCTCAACCACGGAAAAATGCGTCAAAATCGTCGCAAGGCTTCAAAGTTCCGACAGGTAAAATTCACGAAGTATTGAAATCTGCGACAAAACAAGACATCCAGACGATTCGGGAAGAATGGGCGGGGATGATGCAGACAATGCAAAGGTCACATGCCGCGCTTCTCGAAGAGACAGAACCAGTCGCAGCATCAGAGAATGCTTTTGTGTTAAAATTCAAATATGAAATCCATTGCCTCATGGCGTCTGAAAATCCGTCACTTCGGTCGGGCTTGTCAGATGCCTTACGTTCACGAACCGGGAAAGCATATGAAGTCGTGTATGTGCCTGAAGAAGGTTGGTTGAGTGTAAGGGGAGACTTCATTCGGAAAAATGGGCTCGCTAAACAACAAGAGCCGGAAAGTTCTGATGAAGGGGTGCCTGGTGAAGAAATGCTTTCTTTCGTAAAGGAAGCAGAACAGGAAAATGCGGATCCGATTGTAACTGAGGCGGAAAAGATTTTCGGTAAAGATTTCATAGAAGTCCATGACGATTAAAAATTAGAGGAGGAAACAAACATGAAGGGTATGGGAAATATGCAAGGCATGATGAAACAAATGCAGAAAATGCAAAAACAAATGGCTGTAGCACAGGAAGAGCTTGGTGAAAAACGTCTTGAGGGTGCAGCAGGTGGCGGTATGGTAAAAGTCATCGTATCTGGAGATAAGCAGGTTGTCGAAGTAATCGTTGACCCGTCCGTAGTGGATCCGGAAGATGTTGAAATGTTACAAGACCTTATTGTCATTGCTACGAATGATGCTATGGCTAAAGCGGAAGAATTAACGAACTCGACGATGGGTCAATTCACAAAAGGATTGAATCTGCCAGGAATGTTCTAGGAGGCACATAAATGCATTATCCTGAACCAATATCAAAACTGATGGATAGTTTTATGAAATTGCCAGGTATCGGCCCAAAAACAGCGGGTCGTCTGGCGTTTTTTGTCTTAAGCATGAAGGAAGATACTGTGTTGGATTTTGCAAAAGCTCTGGTTGACGCTAAACGGAATCTGCGTTTTTGCTCAGTTTGCGGTCATATTACAGATATCGACCCCTGCCACATTTGTCAGGATACACAACGCGATGGTTCGATAATTTGTGTTGTTCAAGACCCGAAAGACGTTATTGCCTTGGAGAAGATGAGGGATTTCAAGGGGCTTTATCATGTCCTTCACGGTGCTATCTCGCCGATGGATGGAGTTGGCCCTGAGGATATTAATGTCCCGTCGCTACTTGTTCGATTGCAGAATGAAGAGGTTGAGGAATTGATCCTAGCCACGAACCCTACAATAGAAGGAGAAGCGACTGCGATGTACATCTCGAGGCTTGTTAGACCTTCAGGAATCAAAACAACTAGAATTGCGCATGGACTACCTGTCGGCGGTGATCTCGAATACGCGGATGAAGTTACATTATCGAAGGCGCTGGAAGGTCGCCGGGAGTTATAGGGGGTCCGCTTCGGTGTTTAGACGAAAAAGTAGGCTGAAAAAAGAGTTTGATGAACGCCTTCATTCATTAATGGTAGCAACGAAAGAAGACTGGGAACAGGCAAGAGGGATTGAGCGCTATCTCAATGATTATGATCAAGAAGTAATTGTTAGACGTAAAATAGCCGAGTGTAAACACTTTTACTTATATAAAGAAGCAAAAGCTCGACAGTTAGGCAAGGATTGATATATTTTCACGGGATCGCATAGAATGGATCATTCATTGAAAAAGGAGTGTTTCCCGTGAAAGTTATCGGTATTGTTGTCGTTATATTGGTTCTCCTTCTATTAGTAGTGGTGGATAAGAAACATATCCACCGAGCTTCGGAACATTTATCGGTCTATTGGTTTCGGTTGGCATTCGCGTTCCTTGTTCTTTTTGCAATGAATGTTGCAGGAGGTTTTGTGGGTATCTATGTGCCTGTAAACATCACGTCTGGACTATTACTCGCGATTTTAGGGATACCAGGAATCGCCACGCTATGCGCTTTTGCAATATTTTTATGAAAGTTTGTTATAAAGTGTTGACTTATGTTCAGAGACGTAGTAATCTTATGTATGTCGCCAGTGAGGGACGCGAAACACACGAGGGATTGCAAGTTGATTCCATTACAAATGAACCTTGAAAACTGAACAGCAAAACATCAATGAAATACAGCGAGAGTGCTAACGCACTTAAGCAAAACGTTTCTAACTAAATCAGCTTTGGTTGGTTGAAAAGAAACACACACAAGAATCTTCGGATTCGAGTCAGCAAGAAATGAGCTATTCATTTTCTTCTATTATGGAGAGTTTGATCCTGGCTCAGGACGAACGCTGGCGGCATGCCTAATACATGCAAGTCGAGCGGAATGACGAGAGCTTGCTCTCTGATTTTAGCGGCGGACGGGTGAGTAACACGTGGGCAACCTGCCCTACAGATGGGGATAACTCCGGGAAACCGGGGCTAATACCGAATAATCAGTTTGTCCGCATGGACAAACTCTGAAAGACGGTTTCGGCTGTCACTGTAGGATGGGCCCGCGGCGCATTAGCTAGTTGGTGGGGTAATGGCCTACCAAGGCGACGATGCGTAGCCGACCTGAGAGGGTGATCGGCCACACTGGGACTGAGACACGGCCCAGACTCCTACGGGAGGCAGCAGTAGGGAATCTTCCACAATGGACGAAAGTCTGATGGAGCAATGCCGCGTGAGCGAAGAAGGTTTTCGGATCGTAAAGCTCTGTTGTAAGGGAAGAACACGTACGGGAGTAACTGCCCGTGCCATGACGGTACCTTATTAGAAAGCCACGGCTAACTACGTGCCAGCAGCCGCGGTAATACGTAGGTGGCAAGCGTTGTCCGGAATTATTGGGCGTAAAGCGCGCGCAGGCGGTTCTTTAAGTCTGATGTGAAAGCCCACGGCTCAACCGTGGAGGGTCATTGGAAACTGGAGAACTTGAGTACAGAAGAGGAAAGCGGAATTCCACGTGTAGCGGTGAAATGCGTAGAGATGTGGAGGAACACCAGTGGCGAAGGCGGCTTTCTGGTCTGTAACTGACGCTGAGGCGCGAAAGCGTGGGGAGCAAACAGGATTAGATACCCTGGTAGTCCACGCCGTAAACGATGAGTGCTAAGTGTTAGGGGGTTTCCGCCCCTTAGTGCTGCAGCTAACGCATTAAGCACTCCGCCTGGGGAGTACGGCCGCAAGGCTGAAACTCAAAGGAATTGACGGGGACCCGCACAAGCGGTGGAGCATGTGGTTTAATTCGAAGCAACGCGAAGAACCTTACCAGGTCTTGACATCCCACTGACCGGTGTAGAGATACGCCTTTCCCTTCGGGGACAGTGGTGACAGGTGGTGCATGGTTGTCGTCAGCTCGTGTCGTGAGATGTTGGGTTAAGTCCCGCAACGAGCGCAACCCTTGATCTTAGTTGCCAGCATTCAGTTGGGCACTCTAAGGTGACTGCCGGTGATAAACCGGAGGAAGGTGGGGATGACGTCAAATCATCATGCCCCTTATGACCTGGGCTACACACGTGCTACAATGGATGATACAGAGGGTTGCCAACCCGCGAGGGGGAGCCAATCCCATAAAATCATTCCCAGTTCGGATTGGAGGCTGCAACTCGCCTCCATGAAGCCGGAATCGCTAGTAATCGTGGATCAGCATGCCACGGTGAATACGTTCCCGGGTCTTGTACACACCGCCCGTCACACCACGAGAGTTTGTAACACCCGAAGTCGGTGGGGTAACCCTTACGGGAGCCAGCCGCCGAAGGTGGGACAGATGATTGGGGTGAAGTCGTAACAAGGTAGCCGTATCGGAAGGTGCGGCTGGATCACCTCCTTTCTAAGGATTATTACGGAATGTAAACCACGGGTTTACACATTGATGTTTTGCGTTCAGTTTTGAAGGTTCATTAAGCTTTTTAAGCGTTTTTTCGCTTGAAGAAGCCTCTATATATGAACATTCAAAACTTGTTCTTTGAAAACTGAATGAAACGACATTGATAGCAACAAATCAAGTAATCAACGTAGAGAAATTCGTTTCTCTAGATTAGCGCATGCAAATGAGCTAATCATGCAATGCCTTTTACGAATTCCGATTTACATCGCTGTAAAGGAGAATTCACCAAAGAGGAATTCAAGAAGCGTAAGCTTATTGAAAACCAAAGGGTTAAGTTAGAAAGGGCGCATGGCGGATGCCTTGGCACTAGGAGCCTAAGAAGGACGGCACTAACACCGATATGCTCCGGGGAGCTGTAAGTAAGCTTTGATCCGGAGATTTCCGAATGGGGAAACCCACTGTCCATAATGGGACAGTACGTTTACGTGAATACATAGCGTAAACGAGGCACACCCGGAGAACTGAAACATCTAAGTATCCGGAGGAATAGAAAGAAAAATCGATTCCCTGAGTAGCGGCGAGCGAAACGGGAAGAGCCCAAACCAAGAAGCTTGCTTCTTGGGGTTGTAGGACACTCTATACGGAGTTACAAAGGAATGGATTAGACGAAGCGACCTGGAAAGGTCCGCCGTAGCGGGTAAAAGCCCCGTAGTTGAAAGTCCATTCTCTCCAGAGTGTATCCTGAGTACGGCGGAACACGTGAAATTCCGTCGGAATCCGGGAGGACCATCTCCCAAGGCTAAATACTCCCTAGTGACCGATAGTGAACCAGTACCGTGAGGGAAAGGTGAAAAGCACCCCGGAAGGGGAGTGAAATAGATCCTGAAACCATGTGCCTACAAGTTGTCAGAGCCCGTTAATGGGTGATGGCGTGCCTTTTGTAGAATGAACCGGCGAGTTACGATTCCATGCAAGGTTAAGCAGTGAATGCGGAGCCGCAGCGAAAGCGAGTCTGAATAGGGCGATAGAGTATGGGGTCGTAGACCCGAAACCAGGTGATCTACCCATGTCCAGGGTGAAGGTAAGGTAACACTTACTGGAGGCCCGAACCCACGTACGTTGAAAAGTGCGGGGATGAGGTGTGGGTAGCGGTGAAATTCCAATCGAACCTGGAGATAGCTGGTTCTCTCCGAAATAGCTTTAGGGCTAGCCTCAAACTTAAGAATCTCGGAGGTAGAGCACTGTTTGGACTAGGGGCCCATCCCGGGTTACCGAATTCAGACAAACTCCGAATGCCGATGATTTATGTTTGGGAGTCAGACTGCGGGTGATAAGATCCGTAGTCGAGAGGGAAACAGCCCAGACCACCAGTTAAGGTCCCCAAGTATTCGTTAAGTGGAAAAGGATGTGGCGTTGCCCAGACAACCAGGATGTTGGCTTAGAAGCAGCCATCATTTAAAGAGTGCGTAATAGCTCACTGGTCGAGTGGCGCTGCGCCGAAAATGTACCGGGGCTAAACGAATCACCGAAACTGTGGATTGACATCTTAGATGTCAGTGGTAGGAGAGCGTTCCAAGGGCGTCGAAGCTAGACCGTAAGGACTGGTGGAGCGCTTGGAAGTGAGAATGCCGGTATGAGTAGCGAAAGAAGGGTGAGAATCCCTTCCACCGAATGCCCAAGGTTTCCTGAGGAAGGCTCGTCCGCTCAGGGTTAGTCAGGACCTAAGTTGAGGCCGAAAGGCGTAGACGATGGACAACAGGTTGATATTCCTGTACCACCTCCCCGCCGTTTGAGCAATGGGGTGACGCAGTAGGATAGGGTGAGCGCGCTGTTGGTTATGCGCGTCTAAGCAGTGAGGTGTGGAATGAGGCAAATCCCGTTCCTATAACATTGAGCTGTTACAGCAAGGGGATTTATCCCTGAGTCCCTGATTTCACGCTGCCAAGAAAAGCCTCTAGCGAGGCGGGAGGTGCCTGTACCGCAAACCGACACAGGTAGGCGAGGAGAGAATCCTAAGGTGATCGAGAGAACTCTCGTTAAGGAACTCGGCAAAATGACCCCGTAACTTCGGGAGAAGGGGTGCTCTGGTAGGGTGTTAAAGCCCGAGAGAGCCGCAGTGAATAGGCCCAGGCGACTGTTTAGCAAAAACACAGGTCTCTGCAAAACCGCAAGGTGAAGTATAGGGGCTGACGCCTGCCCGGTGCTGGAAGGTTAAGAGGAGAGGTCAGCGCAAGCGAAGCTTCGAATTGAAGCCCCAGTAAACGGCGGCCGTAACTATAACGGTCCTAAGGTAGCGAAATTCCTTGTCGGGTAAGTTCCGACCCGCACGAAAGGCGTAACGATCTGGGCACTGTCTCAACGAGAGACTCGGTGAAATTATAATACCTGTGAAGATGCAGGTTACCCGCGACAGGACGGAAAGACCCCGTGGAGCTTTACTGTAACCTGATATTGAATTCCGGTGCAGCCTGTACAGGATAGGTAGGAGCCTTGGATTCCGGAGCGCTAGCTTCGGATGAGGCGTTGGTGGGATACTACCCTGGCTGTATTGGACTTCTAACCCATGCCCCTTATCGGGGCAGGAGACAGTGTCAGGCGGGCAGTTTGACTGGGGCGGTCGCCTCCTAAAGAGTAACGGAGGCGCCCAAAGGTTCCCTCAGAATGGTTGGACATCATTCGTAGAGTGCAAAGGCATAAGGGAGCTTGACTGCGAGACCTACAAGTCGAGCAGGGTCGAAAGACGGGCTTAGTGATCCGGTGGTTCCGCATGG
Organism: Sporosarcina psychrophila; assembly: GCF_001590685.1. Classification (GTDB taxonomy): domain Bacteria; phylum Bacillota; class Bacilli; order Bacillales_A; family Planococcaceae; genus Sporosarcina; species Sporosarcina psychrophila. The sequence continues at coordinate 4,648,770 of NZ_CP014616.1, read as the reverse complement.
AAGGGCCATCGCTCAACGGATAAAAGCTACCCCGGGGATAACAGGCTTATCTCCCCCAAGAGTCCACATCGACGGGGAGGTTTGGCACCTCGATGTCGGCTCATCGCATCCTGGGGCTGTAGTCGGTCCCAAGGGTTGGGCTGTTCGCCCATTAAAGCGGTACGCGAGCTGGGTTCAGAACGTCGTGAGACAGTTCGGTCCCTATCCGTCGCGGGCGCAGGAAATTTGAGAGGAGCTGTCCTTAGTACGAGAGGACCGGGATGGACATACCTCTGGTGTACCAGTTGTCTTGCCAAAGGCATCGCTGGGTAGCTATGTATGGACGGGATAAATGCTGAAAGCATCTAAGCATGAAGCCCCCCTCGAGATGAGATTTCCCATTACGCAAGTAAGTAAGATCCCTCAAAGAAGATGAGGTTGATAGGTCTGGGGTGGAAGCACGGCGACGTGTGGAGCTGACGGATACTAATCGATCGAGGACTTAACCAATTTTGAAAAGGGCTTGATTACCCTGATTCGTGTAGCACAATGTCTGTTTTATTCAGTTTTGAGCGAACAAGCTCAAAGAGTCTGGTGACGATTGCGAAGAGGTCACACCCGTTCCCATCCCGAACACGGAAGTTAAGCTCTTCAGCGCCGATGGTAGTTGGGGGTTTCCCCCTGCGAGAGTAGGACGTCGCCGGGCACCATGGATAACACAAAACGAGATGATTCTTTAGAATCATCTCGTTTTGTGTTATCTGCATGTTTTTTCCGGAAATTAAAGCAAAAGTACATAGAAAACATGGATTTGAAGAAATGTAGTCATTGCCAGCAAGTAGGTAATGACTTTTTGTTCGTCTAGAGTCGCCTTCTGTCCTGTAAGTAAAGGTAATAAGAACGCCTTGTCGGGGCTGAACAGGCGCTACATGACTGGTTGAACTCATATCTGTTGATTAACCAAAAGTGCTTCTTGTATGGTTGTCGTTCATCCGTCGATCTCCATGGCTATAATAGGTACTCAAAGTGCTGAGGCTTTGGGGGATGAGGGAATAGATGGCTTCTCCGGAAACATACTAGTCCAAATGAAGACTTTGGAGCCTCCTTTACCAGTATGTTGTGTAAGAAAATGGTTATTCAACAGACGTGGGTTGTACTGGTTATATGATCGGTCTGAGATACTATATAATAGAAGGAAAGGAAGTGTGATTTACAATGAAAGATCCTAATCGGCCGCTTATTGAAGCGTTAACTAAGTTCAAAGAAGCAAACCCGATTTCATTCCACGTGCCTGGACATAAGGGGGGAATACTTTCTGGACTACCGACCGAGTTACGGATGGCTCTTCAATATGATTTTACTGAGTTAGAGGGACTTGACGATCTTCATGAGCCGAGTGGTGTAATTGAAGAGGCGCAACAGAAGCTGTCGTTACTCTATGGTTCGGATCAAAGCTTCTTTCTTGTGAATGGTTCAACGGTAGGGAATTTGGCAATGGTCTATGCGGCGTGCCGTGCGGGTGAAACAGTTATTGTTCAGCGCAATGCACATAAGTCGATTTTCCATGCGATTGAGCTGACTGGTGCAAGGCCGGTGTTTGTGTCACCGGTTTGGGATGTGACTACAAAGACAGCGGGAGGCGTGACCGCTGCGCAAGTCGGCGAGGCGCTCAAGGCCTATCCTGGAGCCAAGGCTGTTATTCTTACCTACCCGACGTACTATGGCCTAACAGGGACCGAGTTAGAAGAGACTATCAACCTTTGTCATACATATGGAGTTCCAGTCTTGGTAGATGAGGCACACGGTGCACATTTTGTTGTAGGTGAACCGTTTCCTCGTTCAGCGTTGGAGATGGGTGCGGATGTAGTTGTTCATTCAGCGCATAAAACATTGCCAGCGATGACGATGGCTTCTTTTTTACACGTACGCTCAGACTACATCGCTGCAGAAAAAGTTGCCCGTTATTTAGGGATGCTACAGTCTAGCAGTCCATCTTATTTGTTGATGGCATCGCTTGACGATGCCAGAGCTTATGCAGAGTCTTATAATGAAGAAGATAAAAAGGTCTTCGTGGAATGGCGGGTATCTTTTATCAAACGTTTGAAACTGATACCAAGACTTCGAGCGTTTGAAACGGATGATCCGTTAAAGCTTATTTTACGCATTGAAGGTTATTCTGGTTTTGATCTACAAAAGAAACTGGAAGCGGAAGGAATTTATAGTGAAATTGCAGATCCCTATCAAGTGTTGTTCGTGTTACCGTTATTAAAAGTGGGGTCGATTTATCCTTTCGATGAAGTTTACGAGAAAATTAAAACTGCGGTTACTTGTTTGGATGGATTGGATAAGATAATAAGTACAATAGAAGCACCACTACTTGGGGAGGGACTTTCTCGTCTTGCTTACACGTCAGAGGAAGTGGCGAATATGGAAGTGGAGTGGATTCCATACTTGGATTCCCTGGGGCGTGTGGCGGCCGCTTCCGTGATTCCCTATCCGCCGGGTATTCCGCTTTTAATTGCCGGAGAAATTGTAAAGGATGAGCATGTTCAAACTTTAGGGAAATTGCTCCAAATGGGGGCGAAATTCCAGGGGGAAATTCGAATTAACGAAAAACTGATAGTTGTAGTAAAGAATAGAGTGGAGGAATAACATGATACAGAAAGGTGTATTCATTACATTTGAAGGACCTGAAGGGGCTGGAAAGACAACAGTCATCAAAGAGTTATATAAACGTATGGAAGAACAAGGATTGAAGGTCATTCTTACGCGCGAACCGGGTGGAATTCGTATTGCGGAGAAAATCCGTGAAATAATCCTCGATAATGATCATCAGGAAATGGATGCGAAGACGGAAGCACTTCTCTATGCAGCCGCACGAAGGCAGCATCTTGTTGAAAAAGTGATGCCTGCACTTAAGGACGGAATGATTGTCCTATGTGATCGTTTTGTTGATAGTTCGCTAGCTTATCAGGGGCATGCGCGCGGACTTGGAATTGATGAGGTTCTATCGATTAATGAGTTTGCTATCAGTGATACGATGCCGGATCTGACGGTCTTTTTTGATATTAATCCAGAACAAGGACTTGCGCGAATTGCGGCAAATGACAAACGAGAAGAGAATCGATTGGATAATGAAAGTATCCATTTTCATCAAAACGTTTATGAGGGTTATCAGGAGCTCATTCGTCGTTACCCAGAACGGATTCAATCAACGGATGCATCGCTCTCTAAAGAGCAAGTAACGGAAAATGTTTGGAAAATCATATGCTCCCAACTCATTAAATAGTCAGATTCATGATATAATAGTTGGAAAGCGGAAAAGGGGAGATTATCGTGAAATTGATTGTGGCAGTTGTACAGGACCAAGACAGTAACCGGTTGTCTACGGCTTTGACCAAAGGTGACTTCCGAGCGACGAAATTGGCTAGTACGGGAGGATTTTTACGGTCGGGAAATACGACATTTTTGATTGGTACCGATGATGCCCTCATTCCGAAGGCGCTTGAACTTATTCGAGAAAATTGCCGTTCACGAGATCAAATGGTAGCTCCAGTTTCTCCAATGGGTGGAAATGCAGACTCATACATTCCTTACCCGGTTGAAGTCGAGGTTGGCGGTGCTACCGTATTCGTCCTTCCAATTGAACATTTTCATCATTTTTGATGAATAAGAGGTGAACCTAAATGAAAGTCAATAGTGACTACCGGTCAGGCCTCGATAAGATGAGGAACGATCCTTTACACTCATCTCAAGGTGGAGCGCGGTTCGGCCAAATGGTCGTTAAACAAGAGCAGCGCCTCCAAGGAGAGCAGGTTACTAAGCTCCTCGGCGATATTTCATCGGCAGGGGACCGAATTGCCCGTTCTCGCAATTTGCGCGATATGGCTAAATTTAAAATGCTAGTTCGACGTTTTCTTAAAGAAGCCGTTGAATCTGGAATGGGACTTAAACAGTCTCATACATGGAATCGTTTCGGTGAGGGACGCAGGTTGAAAATTGTCGAAACGATAGATGAAAGGCTTATTGAGTTGGCAGAAGACTTGTTGAATGAAGAAAAAACATCTGTCGATCTATTAGCTAAAATTGGTGAGATCAAAGGGCTACTCATCAATCTATACATGTGATTCCGTGTTTTCTGTCGTTTAAGAAACACGGTTTTTTTGAACACGGAGGTGTGTGCTTATGCAAGATCAAATGAATAACCGACTTGTAGTAGAGCAAAAAAAAATAACTGAACGATTAAGTTCTTCTTATAAAAATGGGCGAATTGGACATGCATATATGTTTGACGGTGAACGTGGAACAGGAAAAGAAGCAGTTGCACTTTTTTTCGCCAAACTTCTTCTTTGTGCTAGTCCTGAAAAATTTGTTCCATGTGAAACATGTCATTCTTGTCGACGAGTGACGTCCAGTAATCATCCAAACGTAACGCTTATTCGACCAGATGGTCAGGATATCAGGAAAGAGCAGATGTCCAATCTTGTGTATAGCATGACGAAAAAGGGTTACGAGTCGGGTAGGAAAATATATATTATTACTAGGGCAGATCGGATGAACGTTGCTGCGGCGAATACGTTGCTTAAGTTTCTTGAGGAACCCGAAGGCGATGTAACGGCAATCCTTTTAACGGATTCATATCAATCGATATTGCCAACGATCCAATCACGGTGTCAACGGTTATCTTTTCTACCGCCGTCTAGAGAAATGATGATTAGTGAGCTAGTCGGGAAGGGGATTACACCTTCAATGGCAGCGACCGTTACGATGGTCACTGCCAATCTGGATGAAGCTTTTCGACTGGCTGGAGATGATCAATTTGCACACATGCGAAAAACAGTGTTAAAATTGGTTGAAGCATCGGATAGACATGTCCATGAAGCGTTGTTATTCATTCAATCAGAATGGGCCCCTTTATTTAAAGAGAAGGAAGAGACTGAGAGTGGACTGGATTTACTGCTTTATGCTTACAGAGATGTGGTGGCATCCAAAGCCGGTTTGCAGTCAACAGCAACATTTCCCGATCAGCAAGAACTAGTTAGAGGTCTTTCGATGAAGATGACATATAGCCAGCTGTCTGCTAATATGGAGGCAATATTGCAGTCGAAAAAGCAATTGCATGGCAATATGAATCGCACACTTTTAATGGAACAATTGGTGCTCAGCATGCAGGAGGGGTTACTTGTTGTATAAAGTTGTAGGTGTCCGCTTTAAGAAAGCGGGTAAAATATATTATTTCGATCCACTGGAGTACACGCTCGACGAAGGTGACTACGTCATCGTTGAAACAGCACGTGGAATCGAATACGGTAAAGTTACAGGTAAGGTAAGAGAAGTTGGTGAGAATGATGTTGTCTTGCCACTCAAAAAGATCATTCGTCCAGCGCAAACGGAAGACCTCGAAAAAGTAGAGGAGAACCGTCTTGAGGCTGAACGGGCTTTTAGTACAGGTGTAGAAAAGATTGTAGAACATTCGTTAGAGATGAAGTTGGTTGATGTCGAGTATACATTCGATCGAAACAAGATTGTCTTTTACTTTACGGCTGAAGGTCGTGTTGATTTCCGGAATCTTGTTAAAGATCTTGCTTCGATTTTCCGGACACGTATTGAACTGCGACAGATTGGTGTACGTGATGAGGCGAAAATGCTTGGTGGCATTGGACCATGTGGCCGGATGCTTTGCTGTTCAACATTCCTAGGTGATTTCGAACCGGTTTCGATAAAAATGGCAAAAGATCAGAACTTATCACTTAATCCTTCTAAAATATCAGGTCTGTGCGGACGTCTTATGTGCTGCTTGAAATATGAGAATGATGATTACGAAGAAGCAAAAGCGCTTATGCCAGATGTAGGAACACGTGTCCAAACACCTGAGGGGCCTGGAAAAGTAGTTGGACTGAATCTGCTTGAACGCCTTCTTCAAGTAAGTATGACGGATCAGGATTTGGTATTGGAGTATACGTTGGAAGAAATAATGGAACAACAAAAAAATATGGCTCAATTGATGAAATAATGAGGTGGGATAGTTGAAAGAAAAGAGTTTTCTGGATAGGGTTATGGAATTCGAGCAAGAACTCGAATCTATGCAAAAGCAATTCCGCGAATTGATTGGATTCGTCGCGCAGATGACGGAAGAGAACCATTCGCTTCAACTCGAAAACCATCATTTGCGCAAGCGGCTTGAAGAAATGGACAAACAAATTGATGAAGAAGTACAGACAATCAACACAAGGCAACATCGGAAAAAAACGAATAAAATAGACGTTGGAGAAGGCGTTGATAATTTAGCGCGCCTATATAATGAAGGATTTCACGTCTGCAATGTCCATTACGGTGGTATTCGTAAAGGGGAAGATTGTCTGTTCTGCCTCTCTTTCTTAAATAAACAAAACGTGTAAAATGAGCCGATCCTATTGCAACGTAGGCATCGGCTTTTCTTTTATTGTGGGCCCACAGGGGGTGGGTCATGCATCGGAGAGGGATTGAACTACACCCCTCTTTGTTGCCGCAGGACGCGGCGTACTTAGGATGTGTTCCTTAATTCGGCGCTTCACGCATTTTTATTATGGAGGAAAATATTATGGATGAAATTTTACAAGATGATGAACGACTCGATTATTTATTAGCGGAAGATTTGCGGATTATTCAAAGTCCGTCTGTATTTTCTTTTTCTTTGGATGCAGTACTACTTGCAAGATTTGCCTATGTCCCGCTACAACAAACTGGAAAAATTGTAGATATATGTGCAGGTAACGGAGCGATTCCGTTGTTTTTAAGCGCCAGAACGAACGCTACTATTACTGCTGTTGAATTACAGGAGCGGCTTGCAAATATGGCGGTAAGAAGTGTCCGGTATAATGGGCTGGAAAGCAGGATTCGCATCCTTAATGATGATGTCATTGGCATTGCGGCAAAAATCGGCTATGAGAAATACGATACAGTAACATGTAACCCTCCCTACTTCCCAGCGCATGAGGCAAGCGAAAAGAACTTATCGGAGCATCTGGCAATTGCCAGGCATGAAATCTATCTAACGCTTGAACAGGCTATCCAGTCGGCAAGCGAATTGTTAAAGCAGGGGGGAAAGGCGGCGTTTGTCCACCGTCCAGGACGTTTACTCGACATTGTCACTGCAATGCGTGCAAATCGACTTGAGCCTAAACGAATTCAGTTTATTTATCCGAAAGAAGGTAAAGAAGCAAATACATTGCTAATTGAGGCGATTAAAGACGGTAAGCCAGATTTGAAAGTATTACCGCCTCTCTATGTGTATGGTGCTGATAATGAATATACGGAAGAAGTGAGGCTCCTCCTTTATGGACAAAATGGGTGATCACTTATTTTATGTATTAGAATGCAAGGATGGGTCCTATTATGCCGGTTATACGAATGATTTGGAAAAGCGTGTTCGTGTACATAATGAAGGGAAGGGCGCTAAATATACACGCGCAAAACGACCTGTACAATGTATTTACCATGAGAACTTCGAAACAAAACGTGAAGCTATGCAGGCAGAGTATCAATTTAAACAACTGAAGAGGAATGCGAAAGAGATCTATATTAGAAAGAGGCGAAACGTAAATGAAGTCACAGAAAAGTGCTGAACCAGGCGGTGGAAAACTGTTTTTAGTCGGAACACCAATCGGTAATCTTGAAGATATGACATACCGAGCGATTCGTATCTTGAAAGAGGTTGATATGATAGCGGCAGAGGATACGCGAAATACAATCAGGTTATGTAACCATTTTGAAATTAAGACACCGCTAACAAGTTACCATGAACATAATATTGAAGTTGGTGGCGAAAAGATTTTGGCCATGCTTGCCGATGGAAAGACGGTTGCACTCGTGAGTGATGCGGGTATGCCATGCATTTCTGATCCGGGGGCAGACATTGTAGCCAAGGCAATTATTGCAGGGTACGACGTAGTTCCTGTTCCAGGTGCGAATGCAGCAATCAGCGCGCTAGTTGCTTCAGGGTTAGTACCGCAACCTTTTATGTTCTTTGGTTTCTTATCACGTCAGAAGAAGGCCAGGAACATTCAATTAGACGATTTAAAACAACGAGAAGAGACGGTTATTTTATATGAGGCACCTCACAGGCTAAAGGAGACTTTACGCGCGTTACAGACGAGCTTCGGTGGGACACGCTCTGTTGTCCTGGCAAGGGAATTGACAAAACGTTTTGAGGAATTTCTTCGTGGTACGCTTGAAGAAGCTGTTTTATGGGCAGAATCAAATGAAATACGTGGCGAGTTCTGTATTGTAATCGAAGGCAGTGACGGAGTTATTGTAGAAGAGCAACAGGAGTGGTGGAACGACTTAGAAATTCGTGATCATGTGACAGAATTGATGGAAAGAAAAGGTCTTCGTTCAAAAGAGGCAATCCGAGAAGTAGCAAATGACCGTGGATTAAGCCGTCGCGATGTTTATAAAGAATTTCATGTCGAAGATGAATGACAGACAGTAGTACATAAGAAATGCGCTGTAGTCTGGACGTGAATTTTTTATGTTGCAATGTATTCATAGTATGAGGTGTCATAGTATCCTAAGCAACGAAAAAAAATCCAGAACGGTTAACCGATCCGGACAATACTATTATTGATTTACTTTTTTAAGCTATCTTCAATTTCCTTGATGAGTTGTTTTGCGCCTTCTGGGCTCAAAATTAACTTGCCATCGATAAGACTTAAATTGTCGTCAGACACATCGCCCGTAATCGAGCATGTCATATTCGGCATATATTTCTTCAAGATGATTTTATCTTCATCAACGTAAATTTCCAAAGCGTCTTTTTGTGCAATACCAAGTGTACGGCGTAATTCAATTGGAATTACTACACGTCCAAGTTCATCGACTTTTCTTACAATACCAGTTGATTTCATGAGTTTAACTCCTTTCGATACATTTAGTTTCGTCAAAATTCGACAAAATTCTCTTAACAACTTTTATCATACCAAGTCTTCCAATTAACGTCAATACTAGGCGCTTAAAACTATGAGAAAAATAGTAGTTATTTAAAAAAATGCGCTATTTTTCGACAAAAATAGACTAATAGACACGGAAATAACAATGACGTTAGCTGTTGTCGAGGAATTTCATTGTATCGCCAGTACGCTTTAGATAGAATAGATAGTACATACTTATACACTGGAGGAATATTCGTGGCTGATCAGAAAAAGACTTTCTATATTACTACACCTATTTATTATCCAAGCGGGAATTTCCATATTGGTACCGCATATACCACTGTCGCTTCAGACGCGATGGCTCGTTACAAACGACTGCGCGGGTATGATGTTCGGTTCCTGACTGGAATGGATGAGCACGGTCAAAAGATACAGGAAAAAGCGCAAGAGGCCGGACTGCCACCGCAGGAGTTTGTCGATGGTATCGCAGAGACAGCGAAAAAGGTCTGGAATACAATGGACATTTCATATGACGACTTCATCCGTACGACGGAAGAGCGCCATAAAGTGATTGTCGAAAAGATTTTTAAAACATTCCTTGATAACGGCGATATTTATAAAGGGGAGTACGAAGGATGGTATTGCCTACCTTGTGAAACATACTTTACGGAAGGGCAGCTTGAAAATGGCAACTGTCCTGATTGTGGACGACCTGTCAAAAAAGTGAAGGAAGAATCATACTTCTTCAATATGAAGAAGTATGCTGGAAGACTGTTGAAGTTTTACGAAGATAATCCGAAGTTTATCGAACCGGAATCGCGTAAAAACGAAATGATTAATAACTTTATCAAACCGGGGCTTGAAGACTTATCTGTTTCTCGTATGTCGTTTGATTGGGGCATAAAAGTTCCTGGGGATCTGAAGCATGTCATTTATGTATGGGTCGATGCGTTGACGAACTACATCACAGCGCTTGGCTATCAGTCAGATGACGATTCGTTATTCAAAAAGTATTGGCCGGCGGATGTCCATGTTGTTGGAAAAGATATTGTTCGTTTCCATACAATTTATTGGCCGATTTTCTTAATGGCACTCGATTTACCGTTGCCGAAGAAAGTTTTTGCGCATGGTTTCATCATGATGAAAGATGGAAAAATGTCGAAATCTAAAGGCAATGTCGTCTATCCGGAAATGCTTGTTGAGCGCTACGGACTCGATGCGACACGTTATTTCCTTCTTCGTGAATTGCCGTTTGGGCAAGATGGTGTATTCTCACCCGAATCCTTTGTGGAGCGGACGAATTATGACCTTGCAAATGACCTCGGAAATTTATTGAACCGATCAATTTCGATGATCAATAAATATTTCGACGGAGAGATTCCGACACAAGGCCTTGTCGCAACAGATTTCGATGACAGCTTGACGAATTTCATGACGACTACAGTCGGGAAATACGAAGCATCAATGGAGAACATGCAGTTTAGCGCTGTCCTTGGCGATTTGTGGGCTCTTATATCGCGGACCAACAAATACATCGACGAGACGTCTCCATGGGTGTTAGCGAAGGATGAGGCGGATAAAGGGAAACTAGCGTCTGTTATGATGCATCTTGCGACATCACTCCGTCACATTGCTGTATTATTGCAACCGTTTATGACGGAAGCGCCTAAACAGATTATGACGCAACTGGGTCTGGATGAAAAACTGCTTGCTTGGGATACGCTGGGGAATTTCAACGCGATTCCGACAGGCACAAAAGTCGTAGAAAAGGGTGTACCAATCTTCCCGCGCCTGGATGCGGATGTTGAAGTCGTTTATATCCGTGATCAGATGGCGATTACTGCACCGGCTGAGAATGCGCCTGCCGAGCAACCTGCAAAAGTGGAAGTTGAAGAGCCGGTAGTGACGGAGATTTCAATCGATGATTTCCTGAATGTCGATTTACGCGTTGCGACAGTAACTGCATGTGAAAGAATTCCGAAAGCAGATAAATTGCTGAAGCTCCAACTAGATATGGGTTATGAGCAACGACAAGTTGTATCGGGCATCGCAGAACATTACGAACCTGAGGCACTAGTCGGGCAGAAAGTAATTGTTGTTGCCAACTTGAAACCTGTAAAATTACGTGGAGAGCTATCCCAAGGTATGATTTTGGCTGGGAAATCAGATGGTATTTTGAAACTTGCCACAGTCGATCAGTCACTTGAAAATGGTGCACAAGTTAAATAAGAATAGAAACGGCGTCCCTTATGGAAACGCCGTTTTTCTTTTTTTGAGTATATTATCAATTTGTAAACTATTTGAGTTGAACAAATGAATACCTATATAAACTGAGCGAAGGCGCCTTACAAGGGGTAGCCGAAGCCCTAAGACTGGCGGGCGAAGCTGCTTGGCTTAGGGTGGGAGGCATCCCCTAGCGCCGTAGCGAATAAGAAGGAAATCCGTTCGATTAAAATAAAACAATTGTGAGGCGAAAGTAATGTATATAGATACACACGTTCATTTAAATGCAGATCAGTATGAAGAAGATATAGATGAAGTGATTCAACGTGCCCAAGAAGCCGGTGTTGACAAGATGGTGGTCGTTGGATTTGATCGCAAGACGATTTTGAAGGCAATGGAACTGACTGAACAGCACGCTTTCATTTACGCCGTTGTCGGTTGGCATCCTGTAGATGCAATCGACTGCACAGAAAAAGACTTGGAATGGATTGAATCACTCGCCGCGCACCCTAAAGTTGTTGGTATAGGGGAAACAGGACTGGATTATCATTGGGATAAATCACCGCGAGATGTGCAACAGGAAGTGTTCAGAAAACAAATTCAGCTTGCCCAGAAAGTAAAACTGCCAATTATTATCCATAACCGAGATGCAACGGCGGATGTCGTTCGTATCTTGAAAGAAGAGGGAGCAGAAAAAACGGGCGGAATTATGCATTGTTTTGGTGGAAGTGTCGAGACTGCAAATGACTGCATAAAAATGAATTTCATGATTTCATTGGGAGGACCAGTTACATTTAAAAATGCAAAGGCGCCAAAACAAGTTGCAACGGAAATTTCGCTTGATCATTTATTAATCGAAACAGATGCGCCTTATCTCGCACCTCATCCGTACCGTGGAAAAAGGAATGAACCGGCATGGGTGACGCTTGTTGCGGAAGAAATAGCGAGACTTAAAGGTCTCCCTGTTGAAGAAGTGGCAAAAAGAACGACCGCAAACGCTTTGAAAGTATTTAACATAACATGAATAAGATGGTAGGAAGTTTTCCGTGCTTTTTATATGAAGGGCTTCCTAAATTTGTTATTCACCAAATTCATACGGGTTGACATGCCGAAGAGTACCCTTTATAATCAGCCGAGTGATGAAGGAGGAGTTTTTTTCATGTCAAAAAGTACCATGAAAAACCTGTTCTATAAGTCATTGAGGAGTAAAAAAGTAGCGATTACCGTAGTTTCGCTAACGCTATTTGTTACTGTTATTTCACTTGTTCTCTTTGAGGGAACAAAAAAATCGATCACGTTGGACGTGGACGGTAAAGAACTTAACATTAAAACGCACGCACATACAGTTGGTAAACTTCTCTCCGAACAGGAAATTGAAGTTGCCAAACACGATCTAGTAATACCCTCAGTGAATACACCTATCGAGGATGGTCTATCGATTAGGTGGGAACAGTCGCAACAAGTTGTAATAAATGTCGATCAGGATACCAAATCCATATGGACGACTAATCATAAGGTGGAAGAGATACTTGCTGAAGCAGATATCGAAATTACCGAATATGATGTTGTAAACCCAGTGCTAGATGAACAGCTAGGGAAAGAAAATAGCATTACCGTCCAAAAAGCGTTTGAAGTAACGTTGAATGACGGCGGAGAAGAAAAGAAGGTCCGGTCAACTTCGACTACGGTCGCTGACTTTTTAAAGAGAGAGAACATTCATTTGAATGATGACGATCGTCTGAATAGAAAGGCAGATGGGTATCTAAAGCCTGGCTCTATAGTGGCAGTCGTACGAGTGGAAAAAGTCACCGATGTAGTGGAAGAACCGGCGAACTTTGCAGTTGAAACACGCAACGATCCATCTTTACTGAAAGGGCGCGAAAAAATCGTCCAAGCGGGAAAAAAAGGAACGGTTTCACGGAAGTTTGAAATTGTGAAAGAAAACGGGAAGGAAATTTCCCGTAAGCTTCTAGAAGAGAAGTCAATTAAAAAACCACAAACGAAGATCGTTTCCATAGGCTCGCAAGTGATGGTCGCAAGTGCATCAGCTGGGATGTCTAATTCAAAAAATGTATCGCGTAACGATTCATCCGCGGAAGGTGGGGAGTTCTACGTAACCGCTACGGCCTATACGGCGCATTGTAATGGTTGTTCTGGAATTACACGAACAGGCATTAATTTACGTGCGAACCCTAATTTGAAAGTCATTGCAGTCGACCCAAGCGTTATCCCGCTCGGTTCTAAAGTGTGGGTTGAAGGATACGGCTATGCCGTTGCAGGGGATACAGGCGGTGCAATCAAAGGCAAGAAGATTGATCTGCACGTAGCAACGAAAGGCGATGCTTATAAATTCGGCAGACGCCAAGTGAAAATTAAAATCATCGATTGATATATACATCCGCAGGACTGATATTAGTCCCGCGGATTATTGTGTTATAGCTATCTTCTGCTGAAGGAAGTTAAACCTCTGGGGGATATTATAAATTTTCAATTACGCCGAGGCGTAATTGATCGCCTGCCCATCTGTACATCCGCTTGCCGTCAGAGTAGAATTAGGGAAAGAATGCAATGGGAATGAGGATTTTTGTGAACATTAAAGAAATTATTGTTGTTGAAGGCAAGTCTGATACAGTAGCCGTGAAACGGGCAGCAGGTGCGGATACGATTGAAACGAACGGTTCTGCAATCGACGAGTTAACACTCACGCGTATTCGGCATGCTCAGGAAACGCGAGGCGTCATCGTATTCACGGATCCCGACTTTCCTGGCAGAAGAATCCGCGCCATCATTGAAGAGCGTATTCCAGGTGTTAAACATGCTTTTCTTGAAAAGAAGCTGACGATTGCCAAAAATGGATCGGGGCTAGGTATTGAGCATGCACATGATGAGCATATACGGGCTGCGCTAAGTGCGGTTTACACCGTGGACGACCAGCCTGCTGTTGATATACCACTAGCAGATTTGATGACGGCTAGGCTTATCGGACATCCTGATGCAAAAAGGCGCCGTGAGCGCTTAAGTGAGCTGTTGCAAATCGGTCAAGTGAATGGCAAAGGATTAAAGAAGCGGTTGGAAATGTTCCGAATTGGTTATGATCGATTGGGAGAAGTATTAAAGGTTCTAGACGAGGAGGAAACGGAAAATAATGAATAAAGATATTGCGACTCCGGTCAGGACGAAAGAGATTCTCGCTAAATACGGTTTTTCGCTCAAAAAAAGTTTAGGTCAAAACTTCTTGATTGACCCCAATATTTTACGCAATATCGTTTCGCACGCAGGCTTGTCCGAAAAAACAGGTGTTATTGAAATCGGACCCGGTATTGGTGCATTGACAGAACATCTTGCAAGAAGCGCAGGAAAAGTCGTCGCTTTTGAAATTGACGGACGCCTCCTTCCTGTATTGGAAGATACCCTGTCGCCTTACGACAACGTGACAATCGTTCATCAGGACATACTGGAAGCTGACCTTCTACAAGTAATGCAGGATCACTTCGCGGATTATGAGGATGTTGTAGTTGTTGCAAACTTGCCTTATTATGTGACAACGCCAATTATCATGAAATTCTTACTTGGTAAAGTTCCAGTATCAGGTATGGTAGTTATGATGCAGAAAGAAGTAGCAGATCGCATTACCGCCGTTCCAGGGACAAAAGCATACGGTTCTCTATCCATAGCTATTCAGTACTATATGGATGCGGAAGTGGCTATGATTGTACCGAAGACGGTATTCATGCCGCAACCGAATGTTGAATCGGCTGTTCTACGTTTGACAAGAAAAGAAACGGCGCCAGCAAAAGTAATCGATGAAGACTTTATGTTTGTAGTTTCTAGAGGTTCATTCGTCCAACGCCGGAAGACGATCTTGAACAACCTACAATCGTCACTTCCTAATGGCAAGTTGAAGAAAGAATTAATATTGAAAGCTTTCGAACAAATTGGCATGGACCCTGGCCGACGTGGAGAAACACTGACAATAGAAGAGTTTGCAAACTTGTCGAATGCCTTGTATGAGGACTTCTTTGAGGAGAAGAAAAAACGATAGAGTTAGAAAGTTTTTATTAGAAAAATACCCTTTTTTCTAATAAAAAGATTGACAAAGTAGACAAGCAATTGTTAAAATGAAGATTTTAATTGACAGAAACTTTTAAAAGTGTTATGCTTATACTTAGTGAGGTGTAAGCGACGTGCCAAAAACATTAGCGGACATTAAGAAGTCATTGGATTCTCATCTGGGAAAACGTTTGCACTTAAAAGCAAACGGTGGTCGGAAGAAGACAATCGAGAGAGCTGGAGTGCTGCGAGAAACATATCGTGCAGTATTCGTAGTTGAACTTGACCAGGACGAAAATGCATTTGAAAGAGTATCTTACAGCTACGCAGACATTTTAACCGAAGCGGTTGAAATAACAATTCTTGAAGGTGCAGATCCTACTGCATTCATTATCAAATAATTACAGTCTTAATGATTTAATTCATTTTTAAACAACACCTGTGCAAGCATTCTGAAATGGATGTCTTGTGCGGGTGTTTTTTCTTTCGTTTGGTTCATACTACATTTGTCAGCCAAAAGGAGGGAAACCGAATGGCGAAAAAACGTGGCATTATGTCTGAAGGCTTGAAGGTAGAAATTGCGAAAGAGCTTGGATTTTATGATGTTGTGGAGCGAGAAGGTTGGGGCGGCATCAAATCACGCGACGCGGGCAATATGGTAAAGCGAGCAATTGAAATGGCCGAACGAGGAGTAGCACAAAAGAAATAACGCTATGAATTACCCATTATCCAACTAACAGGCTGACAAAAGAAGAGCTGAATCCGGGGCATCAAGATATCCGGTCAGCTCTTCTTTTTAGTGCTTGGGAAGTTGTGCGATATAGATAGGATTGGTCGTCCGTTGTTTATGATTGGTAGGTATGATTATATGGTCGGTTGTGTTTCCACATTTGTTCTGAAACCGAGGCTTTCAAAAATCAATTATCCTATTATTATCATTTCACAGCGCAAATATTTCACCCTATGCTAAAATAGGGGGATACAGACTAGCTGGAATGGAGGGAGCCGGATGCTTTATGAAAAGGCACCAGCAAAAATCAATTTAACACTCGATGTATTACATAAGCGACCGGATAATTTTCATGAAGTCGAAATGATTATGACTACGGTTGATTTAGCAGACAGAATCTGGCTTCGTCCGACAGATAACGGGAAAATCATCATCAAGGCATCAGAACGACATGTACCCAATGATCGAAAGAACTTGGCTTATCAAGCTGCTGAATTGTTACAAATTGAATGTGGTATTACAAACGGTGTTGAGATTACGCTAGAAAAAAGTATTCCTGTTGCTGCAGGGCTCGCGGGCGGAAGTTCGGATGCTGCTGCTACACTACGGGGATTGAATAGGCTATGGAATTTAAAGTTGAGTGTTGAAGAACTCGCGAGGCTTGGGGCACGGATTGGTTCGGATGTTTCATTTTGCGTACATGGCGGTACAGCACTTGCGACGGGGCGCGGAGAATTAATTGAAATCCTACCTCCCCCACCAAACTGTTGGGTCATTCTCGCGAAACCAGCCATTTCGGTTTCGACAGGAGATATATACGGAAAGCTGAATTTATCTGCGATTGATCATATCGATACGGTTCGAATGATTGAAGCATTAAGGGCGGGAGATTACGACAAAATGTGCAACTCAGTCGGAAATGTCCTAGAAACCGTCACAATGGATCTGTATCCACAAGTCGTTGTTCTGAAAGAGCAGATGAAGAGATTTGGTGCAGATGCAGTTTTAATGAGTGGTAGCGGCCCGACGGTTTTCGGTCTCGTTAAACATGAATCCAGGGTACCGAGAATTTATAACGGGCTAAAAGGGTTCTGTCCAGAAGTATATGCGGTTAGAATGGTCGGTGGACATACAATTCTTGATTAAATACGTACGATTGTGGTAATGTACATTAAAATATTCGGGTTTAGGAGATGGTACTATGAAGTGGAAAAGGAGCGAGCGGCTTGTAGATATGACTAGCCAATTGTTAGAATCTCCACATGAACTTATTCCACTGACCTTCTTCTCCGAACGTTACCAAGCGGCTAAATCCTCGATTAGTGAGGATTTGACGATTGTAAAAGAAACGTTTGAGGAAAAAGGCACAGGAAAACTGGTGACGGTTTCCGGAGCAGCGGGAGGAGTGAAGTTCATCCCGAAGATGGTAGAATCCGACGTTCGTGAAGTGATGTCGCTTCTAATGGAGAAACTTGGGCATTCAGATCGATTGCTGCCAGGCGGTTATTTATTCATGACGGATCTTCTTGGCAATCCGCGCATTATGGATCGTGTGGGTAAAGTATTTGCTTCAGCGTACGCGGAGACAGACATTGATGTGATTATGACGGTAGCGACGAAGGGTATTCCGATTGCTCATGCAATTGCGCGTCACCTGAATGTCCCAGTCGTTGTCGTTCGCCGTGATAGCAAGGTGACCGAGGGACCAACTGTGAGCATTAATTATGTATCTGGTTCAACCAGACGTATTCAAACAATGGTATTATCGAAAAGAAGCATGCAAAGCGGACGCAAAGTCCTCATTACAGACGATTTCATGAAAGCAGGCGGTACGATGCTTGGGATGAAGAGTCTTCTGGAGGAATTTGGTTGCGAACTGGCAGGTATAGCTGTTCTAGTAGAATCCGATCATGCTGAAGAGGTTCTCGTCGATAACTACTTATCTCTTGTTAAGCTTCATGCAGTAAATGAAAAGAATGGGACCATCGAGTTAGAAGAAGGAAACTATTTTGCGGAAGGTGGAAAATGATATGAATTATGTAGCGACAGAAAACGCACCACAGGCAATTGGACCTTATGCACAAGCGGTTAGTGTGAACGGAATGGTATATACATCCGGGCAAATTCCATTGACACCGGAAGGACTGCTTGTTGAGGGGACTATCGAAGATCAAACGCACCAAGTGTTCGCCAATTTAAAAGAAGTGCTGAAAGCAGCAGGTTCATCTTTGGATAAAGTAGTCAAAGCAACTGTTTTTATTAAAGATATGAATGAATTCGTTGCTGTCAATGACATTTACGCACAGCATTTTGGGTCTCATACACCTGCACGTTCAACTGTTGAAGTTGCTAGATTACCGAAAGACGTAAAAATTGAAATAGAGGTTATTGCTCTAGTAGCCAAATAACAGATACCCGCCCAAATATCACTTGGGGCGGGTTTTTTATTTCCGTGTCTTTCAAAATGTTTAAATAATTGTGTTTATAAAGAAGGGAAACGCTTACTTTTGTGGAATATAGTCGTCATGCACTGTAAAGACAAAAGGAGTGGTAAGAGATGGAAGTAACAGATGTGAGGTTACGGAAGATGGAAACTGATGGAAGGATGAGGGCAATTGCTTCGATTACAATTGACGATGAATTTGTCGTGCATGACATTCGGGTCATCGATGGAAATGAGGGATTGTTCGTAGCGATGCCGAGTAAACGAACGCCTGATGGAGAGTTTCGTGATGTAGCACATCCAATTAATACAAGTGCTCGAACCAAAATCCAAGATGCAGTAATGGCGGCATACCACCTTTCTGCAGAAGAAGCAGTATTTGAAGGCGCTGGTGCATGATGTGGCCCCTTCGTTTTTACCTATATTTATCGTGAAATAATATAGACAGCCTGTGGATAATTTACAATATAGAAGTTTCACGTCTAGGCTCCGGGCACAAAATGCTCGGAGACCTGCAGGATGTGGGTTCCGTAGAAGCGGGATTGAACTAAGATTCACTTTGGGCTAGATGATAAGGACAACTTAGGTTGTGTTCACTTGCAGGTTCCCTGCGCTTTTTTTATGGATTTTTTTGGCATTAAAAAGCTGAATAAAAAAGAGAAAATAATGATAAAAGATTGTAATCAACTTGTCAAGAGGTATGAGGTTGAAAATTAGCCCGTTTTCAGCTATAGTCAATAGTGAAAACATTCGAGGGGGATTCGCCTTCATCCCTCATTCATGGGGGCTATTAAATGACAAATACATATGCCGTTGTCCTGGCTGCAGGGCAAGGTACACGGATGAAGTCCGATTTATATAAAGTACTGCATCCCGTTTGTGGAAAACCGATGGTCGAACACGTAATTGATCATATACGCGGTCTTGGTATTGGTCGAATTGTTACGATTGTTGGACATGGTGCAGAAACGGTAGAAGAAACGCTTGGAGAGAAAAGTGAATATGCGCTACAGCAAGAGCAATTAGGCACGGCACACGCTGTTCAGCAGGCTGAGAGGCTTATTGGTGACTTGGATGGTACGACTATCGTTGTATGCGGAGATACGCCGCTCATTCGTTCTGAGACAATGGAGGAATTGATTGCGCATCATAAAACAACAGGAGCAAAAGCAACAATCTTGACGGTTAATGCGGATGATCCAACAGGATACGGGCGCATTATCAGGGGAGAGAGTGGCCAAGTCCTCCGAAATGTTGAACAGAAAGATGCAACTCCTGAAGAACAAAAAGTGACGGAAATCAATACAGGGACCTATTGCTTTGACAATCGGACACTTTTTGAAACGTTGAAAAAAGTGAAAAATAATAATACGCAAGGGGAATACTATCTCCCTGATGTTGTCGGTATTTTGCAATCTGAAAATGCACTCGTTTCAGCATACGTGACAGGGGATTTCAGTGAAACACTCGGTATCAATGACCGCGTAGTCTTGGCAGAAGCAGAGCGTGTCATGCGTAGACGTATAGCTGAAAAGCATATGCGGAATGGTGTAACAATTATCAACCCCGAAAGCACGTATATAAGCGCGGCAGCCGAAATTGGCCGTGATACAGTTCTTCAACCGGGCACAATGATTGAAGGTCATACCGTTATCGGCAATAAGTGTGTAATAGGACCAAATAGCCAGATTGTCGACAGTGTAATCGGTGATAATACAAATGTGCATTCATCTGTTGTACTATCTAGCAGAATTGGTTCAACTACGGCAATAGGACCGTTCGCACATATCCGCCCGGACTCTGATCTTGGCGACAGTGTGAAAATCGGTAACTTTGTGGAAGTGAAAAAGGCGACACTAGGTGAAGGTAGCAAAGTGTCACATTTAAGCTATATTGGTGACGCAAAAATTGGGTCGCATGTAAATGTAGGTTGTGGAACAATCACTGTTAACTACGATGGCAAGAACAAGCATCTTACAACAATTGAAGATAATGCATTTATTGGTTGTAATTCCAATTTAGTCGCTCCAGTTACAGTTGGAAAAGGTGCATATGTAGCAGCTGGATCGACAATTACTAAAAGTGTGCCAGAAAGTTCACTTGCAATTGCGCGTGCACGGCAGGAGAATAAAGAAGGATATGCAAACAAACTAAATCTCAGTTAAACAGGGGGAACATGATGGCTAATCACTATCCTAACGATAAACTTAAGATATTTTCTTTGAATTCGAACCAAACACTTGCGGTGCAAGTAGCGGAAAAAATCGGACGTCCACTTGGCAAATGCTCGGTCAAACAATTCAGTGACGGAGAAGTCCAAATCAATATCGAAGAAAGTATCCGTGGCTGCGATGTATTTGTCATCCAGTCGACATCGTACCCTGTCAATGAAAACTTGATGGAACTTCTTATTATGATTGACGCTTTGAAACGTGCGTCAGCACGCACAATCAATGTCGTTATGCCTTATTATGGCTATGCGCGCCAAGATCGTAAAGCACGTTCACGTGAACCGATTACAGCGAAACTTGTTGCAAATTTACTTGAAACAGCAGGAGCCCACCGTGTCATTGCAATCGATCTGCATGCACCACAAATCCAAGGTTTCTTCGATATCCCAATCGATCATCTTGTTGCTGAGCCAATCCTTACAGAATACTTTAAAGGAAAAGGCTTGAACATCGATGAGCTTGTTATTGTATCACCGGATCATGGCGGTGTAACGCGTGCGCGTAAGATGGCGGACCGCATGAAAGCACCTATTGCGATTATTGACAAACGTCGCCCACGCCCAAATGTTGCTGAAGTGATGAATATCGTTGGCAATGTTGAAGGGAAAACAGCAATCCTAATTGATGATATTATCGATACAGCAGGGACAATCACAATTGCGGCGAGCGCTTTAATCGAAAGTGGAGCAAAAGAAGTGTATGCTTGTTGTACACACCCAGTGTTGTCAGGTCCAGCAATCGAACGAATTGATAATTCGCAAATTAAAGAATTGGTTATTACAAATTCAATTGAGCTTCCGGCAACGAAAACATCCCCAAAAATCAAGCAACTTTCTATCGCTTCATTGCTTGCAGAAGCGATCGTGCGTGTGTTCGAAGAGAAATCTGTTAGTACATTGTTTGAGTAAATTTAATTTAGATGTTTCATGTCGCTTGTCATTGGGTATTTATTAGTTAACACAACTTTTTTTAAAGAAGGGTGATTAAATAAAATGAGTACAACTATACAATCAGAAGCGAGAGTACCATCAAAACAATCAGCACTAACTGGATTACGTAAAGAGGGCTATGTTCCAGCGGTCGTCTACGGTTATAAAACAGAAGCTACATCGATTTCAGTAAAAGAGCGAGACTTACTGAAAACATTACAAATAACGGGCCGTAATGGCGTTATTAAACTTAATATTGACGGGAAGGACCTTAATGTTGTCCTAAACGATTATCAATCTGACGTATTAAAAGGTGAAATTCGACATGCGGACTTCCTTGCTATCAATATGACAGAGGAGCTTGAAGTAGATGTTACTATACATCTTATTGGCGAATCTGTTGGCTTGAAAGAGGGAGGCGTACTTCAACAACCGAACCGTGAAGTGACCATCAAAGTGAAACCTTCGGATATTCCGGAGACATTTGATATCGACATTTCAAAACTTCAAATCGGCGAAACGATTACAGTAGCTGAAATTCGTGCGAATTCGAAATATGAGATTTTAAACGAAGATGATCATGCACTTGTTCTAATTTCATCACCACGTACAGCGGCGGAGATGGAAGAACTTGAAAGCGAAGCTTCTGAATCAGAAGAGCCAGAAGTAATTGGTGAGAAGAAAGAAGCGAAGTAATACAAACATGAGCGCACGGAAATCCGTGCGCTTCTTTTCTGTTTCATAGTTAAGTAATTATAGGTTTTTTAACTTGGAATAGTGTCTTAGCACTAGTCACAAGGCTTCTAAGATATAGCTATGCAGTCGTTTGCGACAGGAAGTCGCTCACTTAGACTGCCTTTTTTGCTCTCTTTAAGCCCATGGCATCTGTATCGTTTCCTTTCCTTGTGCTTTTCTCAAGGATAGGAAAGTATAACTTTATCTACATGAATCGGTGTCTAGACTCTAGCGCTTTTCTAAATCCTCTAGTGTAAAAGGAAGATGAAATCTATGAAAATGATAATAGGACTCGGAAATCCGGGTAAACAATATGAAAAAACACGCCATAATGTGGGGTTTCATGTCATTGACGAGCTTAGTACTCGTCTGCCAATCACTGCAGTACAATCGAAATTTGGTGGCATGTATACGGTTGTCCATCGTCCGGAAGGAAAAGTAATGCTTGTCAAGCCGCTTACTTATATGAACCTATCTGGTGAATGTGTTCGGCCATTGATGGATTACTTCGATATCGACGTAGAAGATATCGTTGTTCTGTATGATGATCTTGATATTGCTCCCGGAACAATTCGACTGCGTCAAAAAGGCAGTGCAGGTGGCCATAACGGCATGAAATCACTTATTGCTCATCTTGGTACGGACCAGTTCAATCGAATCCGAATCGGTGTTGGTCGTCCCATCGGTGGTATGAAAGTGGCTGATTACGTTCTAGCACCTTTCGGCAAAGATGAAAAACCATTAATTGAAGACATGGTGAAAAAAAGTGCATCCGCATGTGAAGCGTGGCTGGGCAAACCATTTAATGATGTCATGAACAACTTTAATGGTGTATAAGGAATAATAAAGCCGTCTTGCGCCTATACTTTGAGAAAAGGGGCGGAGACTAAAATGGCGATCCGTTATACTTGCCGGCATTGTGAGACTGAAATTGGCACACTTCCGTTTGAATCTGCGAAGGAGGCTATCCTTCTGCTGCACAAGATGGACGAAGAGGAAGTTGAGCATTTTCTGACGTATGAAAAAGACGGGGCATTGACGGTGCGATGCATCTGCGAACAGTGTGAGCAATCGCTTCAACGATTCCCGGACTACTATACACTTAACAAATGGCTTCAATAAGATGTACGCTTTGGCGCTAAATGCGTCCAAAGCTTTTTCTGTTTTTCTGTCTAAAGGTAGTTGTGTTGAACTATTAAATTATTTTGAATTGGCTGCGGCATAAGGGGATGTCTTAGGGCTTCGGTTACTTGATGTCCAGTTAATGAGATAATTTCCAGCAAAGGCGTCTACTGGGTTAGCCGAAGCAATAAGTCTGACGGTGATTTTCTATCCGGCTTATTGTGGGAGGCATCCCCTAGTGCCAAGCGCTGTTGGTAGGATTCTTTATTACCACATATATAGATAATTATTTTTCCAATATATAAATATAGTTTGGACTTGGCGCACTTGAATGGCCTAGCCCTTTTTGAACGCCTACTATTATTATGAAAGAAAGGATGTGTAGCATTGGAATCACTAATAGATTTGTTTTTACAAGAGAAAGAGATTGACGAACTAGTGGGAGAGTTGGAGGCGGGAATAGACCGTCAACTTATCGCGGGATTGTCAGGCGGGGCGAAGTCGATTCTTTTCAAAGTGCTTCAGCAGTCGAGCAAACGGCCCATTCTTATCGTATCCCCAAATTTATTGCAAGCCCAGCGTACATATGAAGACCTCGTCAAAATGTTGGGCGATTCACTCGTCCATCTTTACCCTGCAGAGGAACTCATTGCTGCGGACTTTTCTGTTTCGAGCTATGAACTTCGCGCCCAGCGCATCGATACATTAGATCATATGGTACGAACTGGGAAGGGGGTTTATATCACGCCGATTGCAGGCATGAAAAAACTATTACCTGAAAAAGCACGCTGGCTATCCAATTCATTATCAACGACAATAGGCGCAGAAATTAATATGGAAGAATGGCTTGAAAGACTTGTGTCAATGGGTTATACGAGACAGTCAATGGTAACAGCGCCAGGTGAGTTTGCATTGCGTGGGGGTATCCTGGATTTGTATCCGCTGAATTTGGAAGAACCCGTACGGATTGAATTATTCGATACGGACGTTGACTCGATTCGCACGTTCTCGGCGGAAGATCAGCGCTCAACGGGTAAGTTGAAAGACGTATCAATTCTTCCCGCTGCCGAATTTGTTTGGAAGGCTGAAGATTTGACGATCATCGCAGAAAACCTGGAGAATGCACTTGGCGTTAGTTTGAAGAAGATGAACGATGTGGATGCGAAAGAACGGTTAACCATTAATATGAAGGGGGATATTGCTTTAATGAGGGAGGGATCCATTCCGGAAAACATGTTGAAATATGCATCGTTTTCAGCTGGAACGACTTCCCTTGAAAGCTATTTTCCAAGTAACGGAATCGTTTTATTTGATGAAATCGGACGGGTCCTTGAGGTTGTTGCATCACTAGAGTCGGATGAAAAGGAATGGATGGTTGCTCTTCTTGAAGAAGGGAAAATTGTTCATGATGCAAAAACTTCATATTCATTCGAAGAGGTACATGGAACATTAAAGCAACGAAAAGTATATTTATCCCTTTTCGTGCGCACAGTTCCAGGAATTGTTGTGAAAAAGACAGTGACGTTTTCTTGTAAACCGATGCAGCAGTTCCATGGGCAGATGAGTTTATTGAAAAATGAGATAGAACGCTGGCACCAAGGACGTTTCAATATTTTCATTATCGCAGACGGCAATGAACGAATGCAGAAAGTCCAATCTATCCTTGAAGATTACGATATGCAATCTGCCTTGTCTGGCAAACCGTCAAAAGCAGGTGGCATAATTGTCATCGATGGCGATTTGTCTGCTGGCTTCGAGCTGCCGTTTCAACGGATGGCAGTTATAACAGATTCTGAGCTCTTCAAAGGGACACCGAAACGGAAAGCACGTCCGCAAAAGATGACCAATGCAGAACGCATCAAAAGTTACTCGGAAATCAAGCCAGGTGATCATATCGTTCACGTTCATCATGGAATTGGGAAGTATTACGGGGTTGTAACGCTCGAAGTAAGCGGTATTCATAAAGATTACCTCGACATCAGGTACCGCGGAGAAGATAAGCTATTCGTTCCTGCCGACCAGATCGATTTAATCCAGAAATATGTCGCCTCCGGGGAAAAAGAACCGAAACTGCATAAGCTGGGTGGGGCAGACTGGAAGAAAACGAAAACAAAAGTTATCGCAGCAGTACAAGACATTGCGGACGACCTAATTGAGCTGTATGCCAAACGGGAATCGGAAAAGGGACATGCATTTGCAGTGGATGACGACATGCAAATGGCATTTGAAAACGCGTTCCCTTACGACGAAACCGATGATCAGCTCAGATCTATCGCTGAAGTGAAATTGGATATGGAAAAAGAACGTCCAATGGACCGCTTACTTTGTGGGGATGTTGGTTATGGTAAAACGGAAGTTGCAATTCGTGCTGCATTTAAGGCTGTATCAGATGGCAAGCAGGTAGCATTCCTTGTACCTACAACGATTTTAGCGCAACAGCATTACGAAACAATGAAAGAGCGTTTTTCTGGTTTCCCAGTTGAAGTTTCCCTCTTAAATCGTTTCCGTAAAAAGAAGGAACAAACGGAGACGTTGAAAAGATTGAAAGCGGGAACAGTCGACGTTATCGTTGGTACACATCGCCTTCTTTCTAAAGATATCGCCTACCATGATCTTGGTTTACTTGTTGTCGATGAAGAACAGCGATTTGGCGTAACGCATAAAGAAAAACTTAAACAGTTAAAAACACATGTCGACGTCCTGACATTGACCGCAACACCTATTCCACGGACGCTCCATATGTCGATGCTTGGTGTTCGTGATTTGTCCGTTATTGAAACGCCACCAGCAAACCGTTTCCCTGTCCAGACTTATGTTATGGAGCAAAACTTTGCACTTGTCCGCGAGGCAATTGAAAGGGAGATGGGCCGTGGTGGGCAAGTATTCTACTTGTATAATCGGGTGGAAGATATGGAGCGTAAAGTCGATGAAATCAAGCAGCTTGTGCCTGAAGCGCGAGTTGGATTTGCCAATGGTCAGATGGGCGAGTCGGCACTTGAGTCGGTGATTTTAAGTTTCCTTGAAGGTGAGTATGATGTTCTTGTAACGACAACCATCATTGAAACGGGTATCGATATTCCGAATGTCAATACACTTATCGTTCAAGACGCTGACCGTATGGGGTTATCACAGCTCTACCAACTACGTGGGCGCGTTGGGCGTTCGAATCGTGTTGCCTATGCCTATTTCCTTTATCAGCGTGATAAGGTGCTGACAGAGGTTGCAGAAAACCGTCTTCAAGCAATTAAGGAATTTACGGAACTTGGCTCGGGTTTCAAAATTGCGATGCGTGATTTATCAATTCGTGGTGCGGGTAATTTACTTGGTTCTCAGCAACATGGCTTCATCGACTCGGTTGGTTTCGATCTTTATTCTCAATTGTTGCAAGAAGCTGTTGAGCAGAAGCAGACAGGTATTGTAAAAGCGGATATACCAGACTTGGAAATTGCGTTGCCGCTTAATGCATATATTCCAGATGAGTATGTACGTGATGGATTCCAAAAGATTCAAATGTACAAAATGGTTAAAGCGATTGAAAATGAAACCGACTACAATGAACTTGTCGATGAAATGACAGACCGATTCGGTGATATGCCGCTCGAGGCTGACTTGTTACTACGTGTTGCAAGGGTAAAAGCTTGGGGACGTATCGCGGGTGCCGAATCCATCAAGAAACAACAATCGCTTATTGAAGTTCGCATATCGCCTGAAGGAACTGCGAAAACAGACGGCGCAAAACTGGTATCCGATTCAATGGCGTTTGGTCGTGCAGTTGGGTTCACGATGGAAAATGGTTGTCTTATCATGAGAATCGATGAGCGTCATACAGGGAAACAGACTGCATTTGATGTACTTGAAGAAATGATGCGAATTCTTCAGTCGTCTTTAAAGGAAACTGTTGTTAGTGATTCCGTCTAAAGGGCATGTTGCATATTTTGTCCATCCTTGATGCATACTACAATTGAAACAAAGTTAACGTTCAATTTTGTGGAAAGTGAGGCATCATGTATGAAGGCAACGGGAATCGTCCGCAGAATCGACGATCTTGGCAGGGTAGTTATCCCTAAAGAGATTCGAAGGACACTAAGGATTCGTGAAGGGGATCCACTTGAAATTTTTACCGACCGGGATGGCGAAGTAATTTTGAAGAAGTATTCGCCGATATCAGAACTCGGTCAATTTGCAAAAGAGTATGCGGAAACATTGTACGAAACACTAGGCACGCCTGCGCTCATTAGTGACAGGGATGAAATGATTGCCGTGTCCGGATTATCGAAAAAAGATTATTTGAATCGCCAGTTGTCGCCTGATCTCGATGAGATTATGACAGGCCGTAAAATCGTTACCGAAAAACTTGAAAAGGCGATTGAGTGGGTGCCTGGACAAGTGGAGCAGGTGAAGTCTTATTGTATTGCACCCATTATTGCTGCGGGGGATACGATTGGTGCTGTTTACCTGTTATCAAAGGTGCATTTTATCGGCGAAACTGAAATGAAAGCGGCGGAAACGGCCGCGCATTTTTTAGCGAAACAGATGGAACCATAAAAACAGCCCACACGAACCGGATATTGACGGTTTGTGTGGGCTGTTTTTAACGTCTAGGAAATTATAAAATCTCGAACTGAGGATAATTTCCAACATAGAATTTATACGTCTAGACTTCGGACGCAAAATGCGCGGAGGAAGTGAGTTACGCAGTGGGTAGGAATTGAACTATATCCCCCCTTGTTGCGACAAGACGGTGCAAATTTGGAACACCTTCTATAATGGCTTTATGCCTGTTGCCTTTGAACTTAGGCGATTGTACTTTTACTCTTCGCCAGTGGACAATAGGGGCATTTCTCCGTGTTCGGAAGCTCCTTATACAAACAACATGTTAATCGTTTATAATTCGACATAGCGTCCAGTGCCTGTTGGTTGTTCAAATATTGTTTGAAAGGGGAGCGGCGCATTGCAGGTTTCCAAGCTTCATCATCCAATAAAACATCTAAATCTTGCTGTGCAAATAAGGAACTTTCTTGAAGCAGCATCGAGTACATCCATAAGACGTACCCCCATATGTTTTCCCACAAAATTAACTTCGCAATTTTTGCACGCTTGCTTAAATAGTCAACGACAGGATGTCCGTAGGTCTCAAGAATAAAGCGGATATCTTTTTCACGGTTTTGTACGAGTCTAAAGCCGGCAGGTGGAACGGAAAAAAAGATTGTATCATTTTCGATGAATAACGATACATCGTCCAAATCACCAGCCCAAAGTAAATTATGTTCACTCATTAAATGTAGTTGGGCAGCAATGAAAAAACCATGCCTTCTCATATAAATAGATGTAGCGACAGTATTCGTTGGGGCACCAGACAAACTTTGAATTATCTCAAATAGTTTGTCGCAACCTGATTCGGATAACATATCTGCCGCCGACATAAACGTGGTCGCCTGTTCACCGATACGCACACTGAAACGTTCTAGTGCAGAAATTTGTTCTGCGTGTAACTTAAGCACCCGTATTTTTCCGAAGTTCCGGTACGATACAACGGCCCCGTCCGAATGGAACACAGTGTGGTGTACCGAAAAGAGGGTCTGTGGAAACTTGACACTCCATCCCAAACACAGCTCGAACTAAATCGCAGGTAATAATATTCTCTGGCTTGCCTTGCGCATGGACACCGCCATCTTTAATGGCGACGATATTGTGCGCATAACGGGAGGCCAAATTCAAATCGTGTAGCACCATTACAATGGTACGGCCTTTTTGTTCATTTAATTCGAACAGTAGATCAAGAATTTCAATCTGATGCGTCATGTCGAGGTAGGTCGTTGGTTCATCCAATAAAATGACGTCTGTATCTTGAGCCAGTGTCATTGCAATCCATGCACGCTGCCGCTGACCACCTGATAACGTGTCGATCGATTGATCTCGTAGATCACTTATCCTAGTCGCTGTCATTGCAGCTTCTGTTTTCTTCGTGTCCTCTTCAGTCCATCTTGAGAGCCACGATTGGTGTGGATAGCGTCCTTGTTTCACAAGATCATGTACCGTAAGCCCTTCAGGTGATACAGGTCCTTGTGGAAGAATACCCATTTTCTTTGCTACATTACGTGAAGACAGCGAGTGGATATCCTTACCTTCAAGTAAAATAGAGCCGTCAGATGGTTTTAAAAGACGGGCAATTGAACGGAGTAACGTAGACTTACCACAGCCGTTACTACCGACGAAAACAGTGATTTCGCCTTTAGGAATCGATAAATTCAGGTTTTCAAAGAGTAGATTATCTTGATAGCCAATCGATAGGTTTTCAGCTTTTATTGAGGTATGCATTGGAATGCCTCCATATCTATAGGGAATCTAAATGATTTTCATTTTCAATTAGAGATAAGCATAGCATATTTAGCATCTATTGAGAATGATGGTCATTTATTTTTGAATAAACTTTACAAAGCCGTCTAATCAAGTTTAAACTACTAAATGAGAATAATAATCAAGATATAGATAAATGGAGGAATGTTAAGTATGAAGAAGTCTTTAAAATCCCTGCTTATTTTAGCGCTTTTTGCGGTGTTGTTGGTAGGTTGTTCTTCGAAGAAAGAAGATAAAGCTGCAGACAATAAAAAAGTAGAAAATAGTATAACAATTACGGGTGTTAATGGTGAAGTGACGCTTGATAAGCCTGCTAAAAAAATCGTTGTTTTAGAATGGACATATGCGGAAGATTTATTGGCAGTAGGCATTCAGCCTGCTGGGATGGCGGATATACAAGAATATCATGATTGGGTGAATATCGATGCAGAGCTTAGCAAAGACGTAGCAGATGTTGGAGGTCGCCAAGAACCGAATTTGGAGGCGATTGCTGCATTGGAACCGGATTTGATCATCGGTACTAGCTTCCGTCATGATGGGATGATTGCGGATTTAGAGAAAATTGCGCCTACAGTCATTTTTAATCCGTATCCTGAAGATGAAAAAATGGATTTGTATCAAGAAATGATAACAACATTTAACGAGATTGCAAAAGCGGTTGATAAAAAGGATGAAGCGAAACAGGTATTAGCTGACCTGGATGTGAAATATGAAGAAGCGAAAACGACTATCGAAAATGCCGGTTTGAAAACAAAAGATGTTGTCTTAACACTTGCCTATACGGGACCTCAAGCACCTGAAGTTCGTGTATTTACGCCAAACTCAATGGCTTCAATTATGTTAGAGAAAATTGGCTTAAACAACATCCATATCCCAGATCAATTTGAAATTTACGGTTCGAGTACGTATAACGTCGAAGGTCTAACGAAGTATGAGGATGCAAACTATTTGTATATCGTTCAGGCCGACGACAATATTTATGAGAAACAATTAAAAGATAATGCAGTTTGGAAGAACTTGAATTTCGTGAAAGAAGACCGTCTGTATAATCTGGGCGGGGATACTTGGTTATATGGAGGTCCTCTTTCAGCTGAAACACTGCTTAATAAAATTACAAGCACGATGGTAAGTAAGTAATGGCAAGAAAGACTTCAGGAAAACGATCCTTTTTAGTTATGATTATTGGGTTGTTCCTGTTGGTTTTATTATCTTTTATTCACTTAACACAAGGTCAAGCGGATTATACTGTTACCCAATTAGTAAAAGAAGTGTGGACAGAGGGGCGCGTGCAGGACATCGTGCTCTCTCTGCGTCTTCCGCGGTTAATAATCGGGATACTTGCTGGTGGTGCCCTTGCAGTGGCGGGGGCTGTATTGCAGACGTTGACGAACAACCCATTAGCATCTGCAGGCACGCTAGGAATTAATGCAGGCGCTTACTTTTTCGTCGTTGTTTCAATGATTTTCTTCC
The DNA here is from genome assembly GCF_001590685.1 of Sporosarcina psychrophila. Taxonomy (GTDB): domain Bacteria; phylum Bacillota; class Bacilli; order Bacillales_A; family Planococcaceae; genus Sporosarcina; species Sporosarcina psychrophila. The sequence goes on along the minus strand of NZ_CP014616.1, from coordinate 4,617,592 downwards.
CATCGCTACTCGGGAATTTTCCGTTTATTGTTGCATTGATAGGTGCTGTACTGTCATCCATTCTCGTTGTAATGCTAGCAGGTAAGCAAATGGAGCCTGTTCGTGTCGCGCTGACAGGAATGATTATTTCGTTATTGTTTGCGTCGATGACAGGTTCTTTGCAGCTATTATTCGAAAATCAGACGAACGGTCTCTTTTTATGGGGCTCCGGGACACTTGTTCAATTAAATTGGGACGGTGTATCGTTTGCAGGACCGGTTATCATTGTGTTCTTCGTCCTCGCGTTAGTGTTGGCAAAGCCATTGGATACGTTGTCGCTGGGTGAAGATATTGCATCGTCTCTTGGGCAAAATGTTAGGTTTGTTAAATTACTCGCGTGGGCTGTTGCAATTGTCCTTGCGGCTGCAACAGTAAGTGTAGTCGGCCCAATCGGTTTTATCGGATTAATGGCCCCGCATATTGTTCGAATGCTTGGCGTTCGAGGGCATTTGAACATTCTCCTCCAGTCATTTTTATGGGGAAGTGTCATGCTGATAGGAGCCGATGTGTTAGGGCGATTGGTTCAACCTGGACAAGAAGTACCGGTTGGTGCAATGACAGCGTTGATCGGCGGACCGTGGCTGTTGTACTTGGCATGGAAAACTGCAAAAACGCATAGTCGGGGCGACCGTCAAATGGGCGGTACATTGAAACCAGTGAAACTATCGGTTGTCATTACAATCGTTGTCGCACTTATTGTTGTTATTATTTCATTGGCTTTATCATTCAATGGCACTGCATGGACGACCGAATGGTTGAAACCTGTTGTGTGGAATTTCCGAGTCCCGCGCGTGTTAACGGCGTTCATCGTCGGGGTTATGCTTGCAGTTGCGGGGGTATTATTGCAGGGGGTATTACGAAATCCATTGGCGGATGCAAGTATTTTAGGTGTTACATCAATGGGTGGTGCCGGGGCGATGATGCTTCTCGTGTTATTTCCTGCCATTCCGATCAAATATATGCCGCTAGGTGCAGTCGTGGGAGCTGCCATTGCACTCGGTATAATTTTAGGGACGTCATGGAAAAACAATTTCCAACCGATGCTTGTAGCACTTATGGGAATTGCGATTTCTGCATTCGGCTCGGCCGCCACACAAGTGTTTGTCGTGAAAGCGAAACTCGCCGTAGCGGCTGCGCTCGTCTGGTTGTCGGGAAGTACGTACGCAAAAGGATGGGACGATGTACAGCTAGCCTTGTTGCTATTTGCGTTGTTCATCGGTCCGGCCATTTTCTTGACACGCAGTTTGGATACGTTGACGTTCGGTGATGATGTGGCGGCGGGTCTTGGACTTTCAGTAAAGTCGACCCGTGTTTGGGCATTGATCGTTGGTGTCGCGATAAGTACGGCAGCCGTTTCAATTGTAGGGACGATTGGCTTTGTCGGGCTCGTAGCACCTCATATTGCACGTAGATTGGTCGGTTTCCGTCATCTGCCTTTGCTTGCCGTATCTGGATTATTAGGCGGACTGCTTCTTGTCACAGCAGATTTTGTCGGAAGGATTCTTATTGCTCCGAAAGATATTCCGAGTGGTCTGATTGTAGCGCTGATTGGCACGCCGTATTTGCTTTACCTTCTTCGGAAAATGAAATGAAAAGCGAGTCGCCACTGGCGACTCGCTTTTCATTTTGATATATATAAAACCCATTAAAATCAATCATTCTCCAAAAAAGGAGTCCTTCAAGTATATACTTATTTCGGTATACTGATTTCCGTGAATGGATAAATACGCAGCTTCACTTCACCAATGACAGCATCCTCAGAAATGAATCCGAAATATCGACTGTCATTACTCTTTAAGCGATGATCGCCAAGTACAAAAAAAGCGCCTTCAGGTACTTCCTCTTGCCCTGTAATTTCCGCTAACGTGAAATCTCCAGTTATCCGATCCGTGATTGGATCGCCATCAATACGCTTAGCATAGGGCTCATCATACACACTTCCATTAACGTACAATATGTCATCAATCATCTCAATACGATCTCCGGGTACTCCGATGACCCTTTTAATGTATTTATCTGTTGCATTAGGGGCATGAAAAACAATCAAATCGAATCTGTCAATCATGCTCACTTTACTCACAATAACACGGTTATTATCTTCGAAGGTCGGCAACATGGATTCTCCTTGCACCTTCGTTGGTACAAATAAAAACTGGTAACAGATAAAAACAATTGCAGATGCAAATAATAGTGATTGTATCCAAGAAAACAACTCACTTTTCACAGTTTTCTCCAATCATATCTCCCCTTCCGATTAACGTCTTTATCTATTAGTGTACAAGACGGGACCCATTATTAATACTTTAAATATGAATTTTACCCACTATAAGTAAATTTAGGGTGATGGTTAGGGAAATACATACCTGTGTAGGAAGTAGATAATTGAAAAAGGATCTAACACTTAATGGATTTCAATTGGATTATATAAAGAAAATTTGAAACTTTAGAACAAAACGAACGTCTAAAATAGAAGATTAATTTGAGAATGAAAATACTTGAAGCTGTGTCCCACCTACACGTATAACAACTATATATGCTGATATAAAGAAACCACTCAACAACGCTCGGCGCTCGGGGATGCCTTCGCTGGAGATTATATAGAATCATTAGTTCCACATATATACTATATTTTTTGTAATAAATATTCCCTTTTCAAATCTGCTTCGGCGACTCCTTTAAAGGCTTCTACACTCAGTTCATATGCCGTTTTCAAAACTATAATCTATATTGTGTGTCTTTCTAGCAATTTTCTGTATAACTAACCTTATTTGGATTGAGTTTTCTTTTTGTATATTCTTCGGGGAGTTGTGGGACATAAATATTAATAGTGCCTGTCCATCGTAAAAGTAAGCTGAACTTGAATTACAGAATCTAACTATGCGAAATGGAGAATGATTTTATTGAAACCTATTATAAAGGCTGGATTTATAATTGTAATCTGCATGTGGCTTGTAGCGTGTGGAAACAGCGTACAAGTGGGACATAAAAGCGGAGAGATTTTTACACCACATGAAACTGACATTATTCAAGTAGGAAGTGATGTAGAGAACTTGGAAGCTATGGATCAATTTGTAGAGGATTCAAAGAATGAAATGGAAAGAGAAGTTCGCTATGTAGTTTTTGAAAACGAAAGCGCTGATCCCACAGCAGTTTATACGTTAAAAGCTCGTAAAGACTTGGAAGCTGGACAAAGTTGGGTTGAGATATCACGGGACTGGAACTATGATGCAGAGGGTCATGACCTTATTGAGCCGCAACAGTGTAGCAGCGTGTCCAAGGATATAGAACGAGGTGCATTTTATCTGAATAAATGCTTCCATACGTGGGAGATTAAACTTATGCCCATTGGTGAAAGTAATAACAATACCTCAGATGCAACAGCCGCCTTTGGAAAGATGGATCAAAATGATACCTATTATGATGCAGAAACTGTACATACTATATCGCCTAGCGACACTACATGGTGAATTTGCGACAATACTTACACTAGAGCAAGTCCTAAAAAAGTATTTATAGCATTTTTCTTTGACTACTGTGAAAGTTAAACTTTGTGGGTACATTAGCTTTATGGATTTTGTGAATAGTATTCTGAAAATTTGTATTCAAACATATCAAATTGACGTATAATAGAGTTATATAACTCATTCTTACTACCTCTATAAACATTATTATATTGTAGCATTTTGTGATTTTTTTGCATTTTGTATTTTGTGTTATAAAACAATAAATTTTAGGAGGTATTTGTCGAGTGTAAAACTACCCTGTACTAATCAGAATTAAATTTTGATTGTAAAGGGGTAGTAAGAATGAAGAGTGCATCTTTCCGTTTTCTTTGGATTGGCCAATCAATGGCCAATTTAGGTGATATTTTTTATATTGTGGGGCTTATTTCAATTTTATATGCTTCGACAGAGTCACCATTTATATTGGCATTGGTACCATTTCTTAGTATGTTTGGTCGTTTTATTAGCGGGATGATTTCCCCGCTACTGTTAAATCGATATCCATTAAAGACCCTGCTTGTTCATTCGCAAGTAAGTAAGACATTATTATTGTGTTTGCTAGCGCTTATCTTAGTATTTCACATAACGTCGAGCATACTCGTTATAGTAAGTTTCGTATTTACGATTGCATTCTTAGACGGTTGGGCAGCACCAGCAAGCCAAGCAATGTTACCACGCTTGGTTCCCAAAAATGAACTTGTGAAAGCCAATAGCTTCTTCTCCATCATTTACGAAACAGTAAATTTAGGGGGCTGGGCACTTGGCGGTCTGCTTGTTGCAATTTTCAGCGGTCAAGATGTCATTTTAATCACGTTGGCATTGTATCTGGTTGCTACTTTACTGATGACTAAAATTGTTGATCCAACCGAGTTTTACAGGAAATTTTCCGAAGGTCGTCAAAGCGGTGAGCTAAAAGAAGGTTGGCAAATCGTTTGGAGAAACCCGTTGTATAAGAGTCTTTATGTGATCATCGCATTTGAAGCAGTCGCAAATGTTGTATGGATTGCTTCTATACTCTACGTCTTCGTGGCTGAAATTCTTGGTGAGAATGAGTCTTGGTGGGGATATATTAATACATCGTTCTTTTTGGGAATGGTCGTCGGTGGGATTATATGCTCACGTTTTACCACGGTATTTGAGACAAACTTGAAGTATGTTTTGATTACTTTTTCCTTTGGAATCAGTATCCTGACACTTCTTTTCGGTTTAACGACAATGGCTTGGCTGTCTCTTGTCCTTATGGGACTCATTGGGGTTTTTCAACAACTAAAAGCAATTGCTGCAAACACATTTCTTCAAAAATCAGCCAGTCCCGAAGAACTCCCAAAAATTTATGCTGTAGAGAGTTCGCTGGTGTCGTTATTATTTGCAGTTTCCTCTTTACTGTTTGGCGCACTTGCCGAAATATGGGATGTGCGAATTACTTTTATAATTTCAGCAATATTGTTAGGAATAGCAGCAATGTATGCTGTGACTCGTCATCGTCATTTTATTATAGAGGAATCCAATTTCCCAATTGAAAGATAATCAGCACGAAAAAGTAAACCACCCTTGCTGCGTAGGCCCAGGGGTGGTTTACTTTTGGTTTTATCCTCTTTTTCACCTATAGTGCATTAACTCTCCTTTTATATCTTATAATACGATATAATCGTATTGCGAGATATAAAGGGAGTGGTATTTGTGAACAGTAAAGTTAGGCTATTAAATCAATATTGGACGGATACTTATTTTCATTTACATTATCCCCATAAAGAAAAAATCTCTCATCAAATGGTCCGTATTCTCCAACTTGTAGATAAACAGGAAGGGACGGGAATCAATGAAATTTCTTCACACATAGGAGTTTCTCATAATACAGCTTCGGAACATGCTAAAAGAATCATTGAAAAGGGGTATTTAGTAAAGGGGAGAGATCCTCTTGATGAAAGAAAAGTGATTCTTTGTATAACGGATTTAGGTAAAGAAGTTTTACATAGAAATACGAGTCTCGATGAAGACAAATTAGAACAAGTTTTGAACCAACTGGATGATGATGAAAAGAATTTGATAGAGCAGGCCCTAAGAATCTTAAGTGAGCGAGCAAAACAATGTATGTGATAATGAAAATTATTGCTTCGGCAATCGTTATTGGGATTGTGACGGAGGTTTCAAGAAGATTTCCTTCGTATGGGGGGATAATAGCTGCTCTTCCTTTAGTCAGCTTACTCAGTATTGTATGGCTGTATGTCCAGGGAGAACAAGCCGCAACGTTAAGTAAGTTTGCGTTAGGGGTACTTTGGGGATTTCCTGCAACCGCATTTTTGTTAGTGGTCGTTTATGTAGCCTTACAAAATTCCGTTCATCTATTTATCTCCATTGGCCTAGGAGTGAGTGGCTGGTTGCTATTTTTGTTAGTTCAAGATTTCATCTTAAAATCCATAAAAGATCTTTTCTTAAGTTAACAGGGCGGTTTAGGTGAAAATCGGAAGTCCTTGCGATTCAGTAAGGATCATCAACAGTAACTAACTCTATCTATATATATACTGAACAAATGAATACCTATATAAATTAAGCGAAGGCGCCTTACAAGGGGTAGCCGAAGCCTTAAGACTGGCAGTAAAACTGCTTGGCTTAGGGTGAGAGGCATCCCCGAGCGCCGTAGCGAATTCAATGGGATTTTGTATTCGACCTATATAGTTGATTATTTGTATTTAGAAAACGACAAATTGTCGGATCACTGTATAGCCCGGATCCCCTGATATCGATTCAATAAGGTGTCCAGCTCTTGACTACGTGCAACGACAACCGGATGACTCAAACCAAAATGCTTTGCCGTCGCGTACATATCATTTCTTTTTAATTTTATTAATACGGATAGAACTCGCTTTTTAGGAATTGTTTTTACCATCCTTGGTCCCCTCCTATTTTACCTTTTTTATCAGTTTTATTTTTTGATATAATTTAACAGTTAAATGTTTACAAAACTTATACCTATGTCTTTCCCATAACGTTGTACTATTAAACCTCTAATTAATTTAAATTAGAATATTCGATGTTATCCTGAATATCGTCATTATTCGTTCATGATATAATGGGTGTACTATGTACGAAAGAAAGAGGCACGATTATGGCGCAACAATGGGACATGAAAACGTTTATGAAAGGTGCGTCGATTCTGACCCTCTCTGCAATCATTGTGAAATTACTTGGGGCAGTCTATCGGGTTCCGTTCCAAAACCTTGTCGGTGACAAAGGGTTTTATATTTATCAGCAAGTGTATCCGTTCATTGGCATTTTTATTGTCTGGACGTCGTACGGTTTTGCAGTGGCGGTATCGAAACTGCTTGCGGGAAGTACGAGTCGCGATGAAGCAAAAGCGATGATGCGTGTGGCATTTACCTATCTACTTTTATTATCAGTGGCCTTTTTTGCTCTATTAACTATTTTCGCGCCATTTTTCGCGCGCTCCATGGGCGATGTTGAGCTCGTACCTCTCCTGCGGGCTGGCGCGTATATTGTTTTACTGATGCCGGCGTTAGCGGTTTTGAAGGGTTCATTTCAATCGGAAGGTCGGATGGTACCTGTTGCGGTTTCAGGCGTTGGTGAGCAGGCTTTCCGTGTAACGGTCATTCTCATAGGTACATGGATTGCGGTGCGGTCAGGTGCTTCTCTTTACGTGGCAGGTGAGGTAGCGATGTGGGGGGCAGTTGTCGGGGAAGGTGCTGGCGTTATTATACTTGCACTCTATTTTCGGAATACGTTCAAAGGACCATTAGAAAAAGTGGACACGTGGCGAGTGGTGAAAGAATTGACTGTTGTCAGTTTAGGGGTCAGCGCAAGTTCACTTATTCTCCTGATGTTTCAATTGGTCGATTCATTTACAATCTATAATATCCTGCTATCTAATGGTTTTGCGGCGGATGCAGCCATGGTGATGAAAGGTGTCTACGATCGTGGGCAACCGCTCGTACAAATGGGGATTCTAATTGCTTCGACATTAGCGCTCGCGATTGTTCCACTTATCGCTCATCATTCGGCAAAAAAAGCGGGCCGAGGGGCATTACCGTTTATCCAGCTAACGTTCCGAACTGCTTTCCTATTCGGTTGGGCTGCAGCGGCAGGGCTTGCACTTGTTTTGCCTTATGTGAATGAAATGCTGTTTGAAACACGTGATGGTTCTGTAGCCCTCATTATTTTCTCGTTACAAATTCTCTGGTTATCGCTTATTTTACCGTTAACAGCGATGCTTCAAGGTGCGGGGAAAGTTAAAGTGCCAACGCTCCTGCTTATCGGTGGGTTGGTTATAAAAATCTTCGCAAATCAACTTCTGGTTCCTCTATGGAATGTCACGGGAGCGGCGATTGCGGGCAATATCGGTTTCGCAGTAATTACGTTTGGGTTACTGCTTTACTTTAAAACAGTATGGCCAATTCGCCTTGCACCAACACGTTTTTACGGATGGGTGATAGGGGCAACTACTCTCATGATTGCGGTTGTTTTACCGTGGATGCTCATTGCAGACGGGTTTTTATTTGACCAGTTACCGGGTCGGATTGAGGCGACACTTATCGCATTAACATCTGTTTCGGTGGGAGCGGTTGTTTTCCTTTTCGTCATTATGAAATCACGTATAATGGCAGAGAAGGAATGGTTTCTTCTGCCATTCGGTAAACGTTTAGCTACATTGCAATTACGACTTACTAAAAGAAAAGGTGAATAGTATGCATCAGTTAACAATTATTGGTCTCGGCGCGGGTGATCTTGACCAATTGGCGCTAGGGACATATCGAAAATTGAAAGAAGCGAAATATATTGTCGCGCGTACGGACCAGCACCCTGCTGTCGCTGAATTAAGAGCGGAAGGCATTGTTCTAATGAGCTTCGATGAAATTTATGAAAAACACGACTCGTTCGAGCATGTATATGATGAAATTGTAGAACAGCTGCTCATTATGTGTGTACAACAACCAGTGACCTATGTAGTACCAGGACATCCGCTTGTTGCGGAACGGACAGTCCAATTATTAGTCGAGAAAGAACGCGAAGGTTTAATCCAAATGGAAATTGCGGGGGGGGATAGTTTTCTTGACCCGATTTTTGCAGCGTTGCGCATCGATCCGATTGAAGGGTTTCAACTACTCGATGGTACGGATATGAAACGCGATGATGTCCAGATGAAGCAACATATTTTAATTGGACAAGTGTACGATGCGTTCGTGGCATCTGAAGTGAAACTGTCATTAATGGAGAAATACGCCTACGACCATCCAGTGACGGTTGTAACGGCGGCAGGTTCTACGGGCGAGCAATTGATTACAGTTCCGCTATTTGAACTGGACCGTGTCACTGAAATTAATAATTTGACTACCGTTTATGTACCGCCTGTAGTTGAAAGAGAAGCGCGATTGAAAGATTGGTCGACGTTCAGGGAAATCATCGCTGCACTGCGCGCTCCGGGCGGGTGCCCATGGGATCGTGAACAGACGCATGCATCGTTGAAGCGGTATTTGCTTGAAGAAGCACACGAACTGCTTGAGGCGATTGATAGTGAAGATGACGACGCAGTGATTGAAGAGCTTGGTGATGTACTGTTACAAGTATTCCTTCATGCTCAAATTGGCGAAGACGACGGTTATTTTGCCATGGAAGACGTGCTTCAATCGGTAGGATCGAAAATGATTCGTCGCCACCCGCATGTTTTTGGAGATAAAAGCGTGGTAAATTCAGAAGAAGTTCTGCAAAATTGGCAAGAAATCAAGCAACAGGAAAAACCGCAAGCCGACTCACTCTTGGAAGGTCAAGAACGTCCTTCTTCATCACTTTTAACGTCACTTAATTATCAAAAAGAGGCGGCAAAGGTTGGGTTTGATTGGCCAACGATTGACGGTGCTTTAGAAAAATTTGATGAAGAATGGTTGGAGTTCCGTAAAGAACTAGAGAGTGGTACGAAATACAGTCAAATGGACGAGCTAGGTGACGTTCTGTTCACAATCGTTAACATTTCACGCTTCCTCAAGTTATCTCCAGAAGAAGCAATGGTCCATGCAAATCAAAAGTTCAACAGACGGTTTTCATTTGTCGAAAAGAGTGTGAAAGATGGACAAGGCAAGTTTACTGACTATACACTTGATGAACTTGAAGAGTTTTGGAAACTAGCAAAAAAAGGGGAAGATAATGATGAGACTTGATAAATTCCTGAAAGTATCTCGACTAATTAAAAGACGAACACTCGCAAAACAAGTAGCTGATCAAGGGCGTATAACAATAAATGGGAAAGTGGCGAAAGCATCATCGGTTGTAAAAGAAAGCGATGAATTGGCCATCCGTTTCGGTCAGAAGATTGTAACGGTTAAAATTAACATGCTGAAAGAGACGACGAAAAAAGACGATGCAGCCTCAATGTACACGATTTTGAAGGAAGAGAAGCTTGAAAAAGTGGAACCAGAATTCATGGATGATGAAGACTGAACAACATGACAGGGAATTTTCCTGTCATGTTTTTTTATGTCCTAGCATAAGATAGCTGTGAACGTACAAGCAAAGGGGGAAGCATATAATGCAATTTCAAACTGATAGTCCTACGTACGCAATTCCATCAGGAGACCATGTCGTCACTATGCGCAACAGAAAACGGATGGATCTCACGTCTGTAAAATCAATCGACCGCTTCGATCAGGAAGAATTTCTCGTTCGAACATCGCAAGGATTATTGCAAATCCGGGGAGAGGAACTGCGCATTGTTCATCTCGATGTCGATAAAGGGCTTCTAACGCTAGAAGGAACGGTCGGCACTATTCAATACGATGAAGAAGAATCAGGTTCAAAAGGTTTCCTCCATAAATTGTTTGGATGAGTCTATCCGTTCAATTTCTTAGCCTGCTTGCTATGATTGGGACGGGCATTGTTGCTGGGGCATTCATGGACATGATTGGAACAAGTACCGCGCACGCCGGGAAGAAATCGATTATTCGAAAGCGTGCGGTTTGGCTCGAAGTCATTGGATGGGTACTCGTCGGATGTTGGACGTTTTACATCCTTTATCTGGTCAGGGATGGGGCGTGGCGGATATATGATCCAGTTGCACAGATTAGTGGAATGTTGCTATACGTAACTATTTTTTATAAGCCGTTCCGGTTTTTCGGGAGGATCTTGTTGGTGTTGTTAATAAGGCCGCTCTTGTTCCTCGTGCGTCTGATTGTATCTATTATCAGTCTAGTCATTCGTTTTATAGTGAAAGTCTTTGCAGTCCTCTTTACACCATTTGTTAAAATATTCCGTATCATTTCCGGAAAACTCTTTAAAAGAAGGGTGAAATGATATATAATTTATGGACTAACAAATTGTAGTGTGTGAAGAGGGGAAGTGCAGGACGTGGAACAGAAACAGCAGAGGAAATCGTCCGAAAGGGTCGCATCGATTCAAACTGAATATGTCCGCTCACTTCAAAAGAAAGAGACTAGGAAGAATGCGCGGAAAGTCCGTTTATACCGTAGACTGGCTGTGTTTGCTATTGTGGCAGCCGTTATTCTAGGTGGTCTGACGAATATGTTCATCAACCAGAAACAGACGTTGGCAGCGAAAGAGTTGCAAAAAGTCGAGGTGCTGGCCCAGCTTGAAGGGGTACAGGAAGAACAAGAAATGCTAAAAAGACAACTTGTGAAATTGAATGATGATGACTATATCGCAAAGCTTGCACGCAAGGAATATTTCTTGTCTGAAAAGAGCGAAATCATTTTTTCAATACCCGAAAACAATAAAAAAACAGATGAACAAGACAAAGGAAAAGAGTAGTCTTATTGACACTCTTTTTTTATTGGCTATAATGGAAGTAAGGATCCTGCAATTTGCAGGGCTCATTAATACGGTTGCAAGGCTCCCAGCGCGGGGCCCGCTTAAATTTTAAGGAGGAGCATTTTTTTTATGTCAATTGAAGTAGGCAGCAAGCTAGAGGGTAAAGTAACAGGAATCACAAACTTCGGGGCGTTTGTTGAGCTACCGAATGGCTCAACAGGCCTGGTCCATATCAGTGAAGTGGCGGACAATTATGTCAAGGACATCAACGATCATTTTAAAGTCGGTGACATGGTTGAAGTGAAAGTGATGAACGTCGGTGCAGATGGTAAAATTGGGTTGTCGATTAGAAAAGCGAAACCTGAATCTGAACAGCGTCCAGAACGTCCTCAGCGCCCGCAACGTCCGCGTCAAGGTGGTGGCCGTCCTGCTATGGATCGCCCAGAGAACTTTGAACAAAAAATGGCAAAGTTCATGAAAGATAGCGAAGAGCGTCTCTCTACTTTGAAAAGAGCGACAGAATCGAAACGCGGTGGCCGTGGCGCAAGCAGAGGGTAACTTGCTAGCTGTTTCAATTCATGAAAAAGTGTACGAATAGTATGAAGAAAAGTAGTGAACAAAGGGAATGACCCTTGTTCGCTGCTTTTTTGTGCGGAGAATTGTAATGTTAAATGGTGAAACTGTAACGGAAATCGTGAACTGTCATGGCAAATGACGAAACTGTAATGGCAATCGTCTGAACTGTCATGTCAAATGGCGAAACTGTGATGGCAATCGCGAATTGTCATGGCAAACGGTGAAACTGTAACGGCATTTGTCTGAATTGTCATGTCAAATGGCGAAATTGTGATGGCAATCGCGAATTGTCATGGTAAATGGTGAAACTGTGACGGCAATCGTCTGAACTGTCATGGTAAATGACGAAACTATCACGGGAAATCACATAAACCGTCACAGCTCCCCAAACAATCGCGCATTTTTTCATTGCAAAAAAAGGCAGTTCCTACATCGTGAATTCACGATGTAGGAACTGCCTTTTTAGTAATTTATTGTCCAGCTCCTGGACGGTTGTATCTGCATTTCATAAATGGCGGCAGAGGGGATCGAACCCCCGACCTCACGGGTATGAACCGTACGCTCTAGCCAGCTGAGCTACGCCGCCTTCGTATATTCTAGTTAGCACTTGTTTCCGCTTGATCAGAACAACAATACTTATAATACAAGTGAATCAATGCAGTGTCAACCCGTCTTAGGAAAAAAGAAAAAACAGTTCGGAATGAGTCGAAACATTTTGTTTTCTTGTTGTCATGAACAGACAATTTCTTTCCATCTGCCTATGTATACTCAAGGCATAGCAGACATAGGGGGAATGAGGAATGAAACTAATTGATCATTTAGCACGTCCAGTGGGCCATCCAATTGGTATGTATGTCGAGATGATTGGAAAACGAAAAATGCACATTTTAGTTGCGACTCTATTCTTGTTTGGATCTTTTTTCTTGTCGCAAGCCGTATTGTTCGATGCAGCGGTTCCTTTTTTCTTGCCAGTGTGGGCACTTGCACGGGCTCGCTTCAGAAAGCATCTCATATGGGTGTTCATTGGTGGGATGTTTGGAAGTGCATTCCTTGGTCTTGGACAGGCTGTTATCCATCTATTGATGCTCGCGTTATTTAATGCGGTTATTAAATATCCGATCATGCGAAAATCAGTACCGCTAACAGTAGCAGGATGTATTATCATTGTTCAAGTGTTGTGGCAGTTCATTATGCATATCGGGCAACCACCAGTAAATGTTCAATTATATATTGGCTTTGAAGCAGTTCTTGCTTTGTTCATGACTTTTTTCCTCTTTGTTGCTTTTCCTGCCGCAGATCGAATCTTCTTTGGTAAATGGACACCTGAACGACTTGGAGCGGCTTGCCTTGTCGGTGCGCTGGCTACAACTGGAATGAGTGGACTTATGCTAGGTCCTGTTTCGGTTTCAGGTACACTCATTCATCTGACAATCTTGCTTGCGGCGCTTGTGGGAGGGCTTCCATTTTCAACAACAATTGCAATGATCATCGCTGCTATTGTGGGGGTAGCAGAATTGTCCTTCACTGGAATGATGGCGGTGTATGGTATGACCGGATTTTTTGCAGGCACACTCCGCCGTTTCGGGAAAATTGGCATCGTGTTAGGAGGGGCCTCTGTATCGGGATTTTTCCTTATGTATGATCTGACCTTGCCTCTTGATACTTCACACTTTATAACACTCGCAACCGCGACGATTATTTTTTTACTGATCCCTTCGAAAAAACTAGAGTCGATTAAACGCATTTTTTATCCGGAGAATACAGAGACTACTGACAAACAACAAAAATGGTTAGCAGAGCGGCTCGATGATCAACTAGCTGATTTCAAAAAGTTCTCTGAATTTATGTCGACGCTTGTTGGCGACCGATCTTCCCCCCGCGATAATGCAGATGTATTACCTCAGCAGGTTATTCCAAAAACTTGCCAGTCTTGTTTCCGTTATGCCAAGTGCTGGGAAGGTGCAGATAATGATATGGGCGGGCTTCTTAGTGAGTGGGAAATGACCTATTCTATGACGAAAAAAGCTAAGCGTCATCGTGTTGAGGAAAAGATTAAATATAAGTGCGTCCGATTCAATGGATTAGTTACGGAACTTGAGGAACAAGCTGCCAGTCGTTTATTGACGGGACAACTTCAGCATGGACGAAAAATGCTTGCCCTCCAGTTGCGTGATATGAGCACCCATCTGGACAAAATTATGAATGAAGTAAAAGAAGACTTGACTGTTTATAAGCCTGCCGAGGAAGACTTGGCAAAACGGCTCCAAGAGAAAGGTATTGAGTACTTCCAGATTGATGTTTTACCAGGAGAGAGGGGTGCGCGTCGCATCATCTGCTGTATTCCTGAGAAAAGATCTGATTTTGAAACGGATACGACAGTTGCGGAAAGGTTTATACTGCCGATTCTTGAAGAAATGTACGATGAGCCTTTCCGGGTCGCCAAATCTGCCGTTTTACAGGACCCTTTTCCACATATACAACTAACGTTTGGTTCGGCAGTTCGTTTTACCCTTGATTATGGCATCGCGGCAACAGCAGGCGGCGAAACATTTCACGCAGGTGATGCATATGAAGTGTTCCCAATTCATGAAGGGTTGACGGCGGTTTTGTTGTCGGATGGAATGGGCCAGGATTTAAATGCATATCGTGAGAGTCGAAAGGTAATTCGTTTAATGCGAGAATGTTTGGACCGGAAAATGGATCCTGAAACAGCCATGCATACGTTGCATTATATGATGTCATTGAATGGGCTTGATGATATGTACGCTACGCTTGATCTGGCCCTCGTAGATTTGCAAGATGGTCGCATTTGGTCTTGGAAGGCCGGATCGATGAGCACATATATTAAACGCGGTGACGACTTTTTAAGACTTGATAGCAAATCGGTCCCCGTCGGTTTTCTTCCATCCTTTTCTGTGGAGGCAAAAAAAGAAGAGTTGAAGTCAGGAGACATTATACTTATGTTAACGGACGGGATTTTTAATGGGGATATCCCGCTTGAGAAGCAAGAGAGGTCGTTGTACAGTACGCTTGAAAAATATGGAGGATTCGAATGTGACAAAATTGCAGACCGTATTATGCATGAAATGGAGCGGAAGTTTGGTGTGATTGGAGACGATCGTACTGTGTTAGTTATGAAAATCGATCATGTTCTGCCGAAGTGGTCAAGTTTCACACCCTATTCACAAACTATTTCCCGGGAAAGGGTCATCGGATGAATATGTAAGTAAGTGAGTCCCCTCCTTTAGATATTCTATGGTAAAATTCGAGTAAGAATAAATTAGAAAAGAGGAGGGAGCGGAGCAATGGATAAATTTAAACAGACGATATTCCGTTTTATCAAGGAATGGTCACTCATCGCTCCGGGGGACCGTATTTTAATCGCCTGTTCGGGTGGAGTAGATTCGGTAGCGCTTTTACATTTCATGGCTTCAAATCAAGACAGCATGGAGATTGAAGTTGCCGCAATTCACGTCGATCATAATTTGCGCGGAGAAGAGTCCGCGGCAGACGGCACATTTGTGGCAAGGCTGTGTGAAGTGTATGGGATTCCTTTTTTTGGCGGAAGTGTCCCGGTTCCGGCTATTATCGAGAAAGACGGTGGCAATGTGCAAGCTGTCTGCCGAAATGGACGGTATGCATTTTTCGAGGAGATCATGACAAAGCACGGTTATGATGTTTTAGCAACGGCACATCACGCAGAAGATCAGTTGGAAACGGTCTTGATGCAAGTAACGAAAGGCAGTCAGCCATTGGGGATGTCGGTGAAGCGTGAAGTTGAAGGTGGAATTCTTATTCGACCTTTCCTTCCGGCTATGAAAGCGAACCTCTATTCATATGTTGGAGAGCATGAATTACATTTTCGAGAAGATCCAAGTAATGAAAGTGATGCCTATCTGCGTAATCGTTACCGTCACAAAATCGTTCCGTTTATTCTGGACGAAAACCCGGGAGCTGCTGAAAATGCAGTGAGAATGTCTGGTTATCTACAGGAAGATGAAGAATTGCTTGAAATGCTGGCGCAGGAACGTTTTGATGAAATTACTAAGTTCACAGAAGCGGGCCTGCCTGTCGTTGACGGAAATGCTTTTTCCCGCATGCACCAAACTTTACAAAGGCGGATAATTACACTACTATTGAGGTATCTTTACAATGGGGAAATTATGCCCGTAAAATATAATTCCGCGCTTATAAGTCAACTGTTACACCATCTATCTTCGCAAGACGGGAATGTATCCATTCACCTTCCACGCGGTTACCGATTCATTCGGGAATACGGCGTGCTGACGTTCGTTCGTGATACATCAATTGAAGAAGTGGAGTTGCAAAAAGTGTTGCCGAAAGGCGTTTGGACCCGTTGGGGAAATGATTTTCAGCTTTATTGGAATGAAGTGAGTAATCTCGATACGGAGTTATTCATGGATACTGATGACATCATGTATTTTGACTTGCCTCACTCTGCACTTCCCTTGTCTATCAGGAGAAGAGAGGATGGGGATCGAATCTTGTTGTCGGGGATGACACACCCGAAACGTTTATCCAGGTTGTTTATCGACGAAAAGGTTGGCATGACAGAACGCGACCGATTGCCGGTAATCATTACAGCGCAAGGTGAAATTTGTGCAGTTCCAGGAGTGCGGTACGGAGTGATATTTTCACGACACAAGACAGATCAAAGTAAGTACATAGTTAGTACAAGAAAGTTATAATGATCTGTATGAAAGAGGAGGAATTTCGATGTTGGGGAAAGATATCGAAGAGGTACTAATTACAGAAGAACAGATTCAAGAGAAAATCCGTGAACTTGGTGCGGTATTGACAGAAGAATACCAAGACAAGTATGTACTAGCGATTGGTGTGCTCAAAGGTGGATTACCTTTCATGAGTGACCTCATTAAGCGTATCGATGCTTATATCGAACTCGATTTCATGGATGTTTCAAGTTACGGAAATGCAACAGTGTCATCAGGGGAAGTTAAAATCGTCAAAGATTTGAACACAAGTGTTGAAGGACGCGATGTACTCATTATTGAAGATATTATCGATAGCGGGAAAACATTAAGTTACCTTGTCGAACTGATGAAATACCGAAAAGCGAATTCTATTAAAATTGTTACTCTCCTTGATAAGCCAACTGGCCGAAAAGTAGACTTAAAAGCAGATTACGTTGGTTTCGACGTACCGGATGCGTTTGTTGTAGGCTACGGCCTTGATTATATGGAGAAATACAGAAACTTACCTTATATTGGTGTACTGAAAAAGGAAATCTATTCTTTCTAAACAATTGCAGGAAAATCTTTTAAGGGTCGTGGAATTCTACTTTGATGATAAGAGGCGCTTGCGCTTTTCCGTCAAGGCATTTCCTTTGTAGGATGAATCAGACCTGTGATAAGATTTACACTAGTTTTCTGTCTAATGAAATGAGGAGGCTTGGGATGAATCGAATACTTCGATACTTTCTATTATACGGACTGATATTTCTTGCAATCATGGGGATATTTAGTTCACTAAACAATACAAACCCGAAACAGAAAGAGATTCGGTATGACGAATTTATTACTGCGTTGGAAGATGGAAAAGTAACAACAGTAAGTTTACAGCCAGTTCAACTTGTCCTTAATGTGAAGGGCACAATGAAAGGCTATAAAGAAGGCGAAGAGTTCGTCACGAATATTATGAACGATACCAAGACGCAGGAAGATATCCGTGCACTTGCTACGCAAACTCAAACGGAAATCGACATCTTGCCGACTCCTGTTGCAAGCGCGTGGGTATCCTTCTTCACGGGTCTTCTACCGTTCATCATCATCTTCATCTTGTTCTTCTTCCTGTTAAATCAGGCGCAAGGCGGAGGAGGCGGCGGTGGCCGTGTTATGAACTTCGGTAAGAGTAAGGCGAAGCTTCATACGGATGACCGTAAAAAAGTTCGTTTCACGGATGTTGCTGGTGCTGACGAAGAAAAAGCTGAACTTGTGGAAGTTGTTGACTTCCTGAAAGATTCACGTAAATTCGTTGAAGTTGGCGCGCGTATTCCGAGAGGGATCTTGTTAGTTGGACCTCCTGGTACGGGTAAAACATTGTTAGCGCGTGCGGTTGCGGGTGAAGCGGGTGTACCGTTCTTCTCAATCTCAGGTTCTGATTTCGTTGAAATGTTCGTTGGAGTTGGGGCATCACGTGTACGTGACCTTTTCGAAAACGCTAAAAAGAACGCACCATGTATTATTTTCATCGATGAAATCGATGCGGTCGGTCGTCAACGTGGCGCAGGCCTCGGCGGTGGACACGATGAACGCGAACAAACATTGAACCAACTCCTTGTTGAAATGGATGGTTTCGGTGAGAACGAAGGGGTTATCATTGTTGCGGCAACAAACCGCCCTGATATTCTTGACCCTGCACTTCTGCGCCCAGGACGTTTTGACCGTCAGATTACAGTTGGTCGTCCGGATGTAAAAGGAAGAGAAGCAGTTCTTCAAGTTCATGCGCGCAACAAGCCGCTTGACGACACTGTCAACTTGAAGGCACTTGCACAACGTACACCTGGATTCTCGGGTGCAGATCTTGAAAACTTATTGAACGAGGCAGCACTTGTTGCTGCAAGACGCGATAAAACGAAAATCGATATGTCAGACATCGACGAAGCAACGGACCGTGTTATTGCGGGACCTGCGAAGACGAGTCGCGTCATTTCGAAAAAAGAACGCGATATTGTAGCGTTCCATGAAGCGGGTCACGTAGTTGTAGGGCTAATGCTCGATGACGCTGAAATCGTTCATAAAGTAACAATCGTCCCTCGCGGACAGGCGGGCGGTTATGCCGTCATGCTTCCGAAAGAGGATCGTTACTTCATGACGAAACCTGAACTTCTCGATAAAATCGCAGGACTTCTCGGTGGTCGTGTTGCAGAGGAAAACGTTCTTGGCGAAGTTTCAACTGGAGCTCACAATGACTTCCAGCGTGCAACTGGTCTCGCTCGTTCGATGGTAACTGAATACGGAATGAGTGATAAACTTGGACCAATGCAGTTCGGTCAGGCTCAAGGGCAAGTATTCCTGGGACGCGACTTCAACTCTGAACAGAACTATTCTGAAGCGATTGCGTATGAAATCGACCAAGAAATGCAACGTATCATTAAAGAACAATATGCGCGTACGAAAGAAATTCTTTCGAGTAAACGCGAGTTGCTTGATCTGATTGCAACGACACTTCTTGAAGTGGAAACACTCGATGCAGAGCAAATTAATCATCTGAAAGATCACGGCACATTGCCGGATCGTCCATATGGTCGTTATGGCTTGGACAATAAAGATGAAGCAGTAAAGAGTGTGGATATTTCGAAAGAAGGAGATGACACAGTCATTTCTGATGCAACTGGAGCGCCTACGGACCCAGCTATCGGTGATTTACCGAAAGAGTATAAAGTGGACGAAGCTCTTAAATCAATTAACGAAGAACGCAAAGACTGAACACCTAATAAGAGCTGACTGTTTCTTTTGAAGCAGTCAGCTTTTTTCTATACCCGGATATGTGGTATGATGTGTTGGAAAATGACGAAGTTAGCGAGGAAACCATTATGCTATTAGTGCTAGATACAGGAAATACGAATATTGTCCTTGGCGTCTATGAACAAGGACAGCTTAAACATCATTGGCGCATGGAAACTTATAGACATAAGACAGAAGATGAATATGCGATGCAAGTGAAATCTTTATTTTTACACGTTGGACTCTCTTTTGACGATGTAACCGGCATTATCATTTCATCAGTAGTCCCGCCAGTCATGTTTCCTCTGGAGCAGATGTGCAGGAAGTATTTCAACCAAAAACCGCTTATTGTTGGCCCTGGTCTCAAAACCGGATTGAATATCAAGTATGAAAACCCACGCGAAGTTGGTGCAGATCGGATTGTCAATGCCGTTGCGGCTGTTCATGAATATGGAAGTCCGCTGATCATCGTTGATTTTGGAACAGCAACAACCTATTGTTATGTGAATGAAAAAGGCGAATACATGGGTGGAGCAATTGCACCAGGTATCGGAATTTCCATGGAGGCTTTGTTCGACAGGGCATCTAAATTGCCAAGAATCGAACTGGCAAAACCGGACCAAGTTGTAGGGAAAAGTACGGTAGCTGCTATGCAAGCTGGGATTGTTTACGGTTATGTTGGGCAAGTTGATGGTATTGTTGCCCGCATGAAAGCACAAAGTAAGGAAGAACCGACCGTCATCGCTACGGGAGGGCTTGCTGGTTTGATCGCAAGTGAAACGACTGTGATTGATGTCGTTGACAACTTCTTGACGCTAAAAGGGCTTCATCTAATTTATGAACGAAACATGTAAAAGGAGCAGATAAGAAATGAATGATTATTTAGTAAGAGCGCTTGCGTTCGACGGGACAATCCGGGCATACGCAGCTCGCTCGACCGAAACAGTATCAGAAGTGCAACGTCGTCATTTGATGTGGCCAACTGCAACGGCAGCATTAGGACGTTCAATGACAGCGGCAGTCATGATGGGTGCGATGTCAAAGGGTGATGATAAACTGACAATAAAGGTTGATGGCAATGGACCAATCGGTTCGATGGTCATTGATGCAAACGCGCATGGCGAGGTTCGGGGTTATGCATCTAATCCGCAAACGCATTTTGATTTAAATGAACAGGGTAAACTTGACGTAAGGCGTGCAGTTGGAACGGACGGTATGTTGTCGGTCGTCAAAGATCTAGGGCTTCGTGATTTCTTTACGGGGCAAGTTCCGATTGTATCGGGTGAGATCGCTGAAGATTTTACGGAGTACTTTGTCGTTTCGGAGCAGGTACCTTCAGCAGTGGGTCTTGGTGTGCTGGTTAACCCGGACAATACAGTGAAAGCTGCCGGTGGCTTCATTGTCCAAGTTATGCCTGGCGCAACGGAAGAAACAATTGTGGCATTGGAAGAGCGTATTGCCAACGTTGAACCAATTTCAACGTTGATTGCCCGCGGCCTCACTCCTGAGGAGATTCTTGGTGAAGTTCTGGGTGCGGCGAACGTGGAAATTCTTGACCGGATGGATGTTTCATTCGCATGTAATTGCTCGAGGGAACGTTTTGGAAATGCGATCATCGGTCTTGGGGAGCGCGAAATTCGAGACATGATTGAAGAGGACGGACAAGCGGAAGCACATTGTCACTTCTGTATGGAAACATACGTGTATCCGAAAGAAGTTTTGGAAGGTTTTATCGATGAAATACAATCGGAAGCCTGAAGGGACAACAAGTTTACAGAAACGAAAACTGAAGACGAAACCGCTCATTCTGTTAATTGGAATCCTTTTAGCCTTCAATATCTTCTGGCTTGTTGGGTGGCTTATACCGGACAAACCTAAGCAGACAGATGAAGAAGTTGCTTCGGTAGCTGGTAAGCCTATTACGAGAGAACAATGGATGTCGGCAATGGAAAAGGAAGTTGGACGTGAAACTCTTCTTGACCTTGTGAATGAAAAAGTGATGGCGGTAGCTGCAGAACAATACGGGATTGATGTATCGGATAAGGAAATTGATCTCGAAATTGCGCTTATTCGTTCCGTGGACGGTCGCTCTCATTCTGGTCAAGATGAGGAAGGAATGCGGAAGAAAATCCGTTCTAACCTCATCCTTGAAAAGGTATTAACGAAAGATATCGTTGTTAAAGATAATGCGGTAAAGAAACAGTATGATGAAAATACTGCACTTTACAATATTTTAACTGCTTACAGAACCGCTATTATTGTTGTTCCAACGAAAGCTGATGCAGAGCAGACAATTGAAGAGCTTTCAAAAGGTTCAAGCTTTGACGTTCTCGCAAAAGAGCGATCGACGGATTTGGCTTCGGCTAGTCTGGGTGGAGATATAGGCTATATCAACGATTCGACTGATTCAATAGACAAGGCAATCGTAGAGACTGTAGCCGATGCGAATGAAGGAATGACGAGTGGAGTTATTGCTTTGAGTGATGGTACATATGCGGTTACTCATGTAAGTGAAGTGGTGAAAGGGCAGTCGTTTAAATTTAAAGAAGTAAAAGATCATATCAAGCGTGAAATTGCACTTGAGCAGCTTCCGCAAACTGTTAGTCCGGAAGCGTTTTGGAAAGAATTTGACGCAAAATGGTTTTACGGTAAATAATAGAAAGCTGTTTGGAAACCGATATAAATTGGTATTTCCGGACAGCTTTTCTTAAAAGGGAAGAAAGTATAATTTTTTCTACATAAATCAGTGTTTAGACTTCGGGCTGCCTTCTTTAGATTCAGTCTGAAAGCATTGGGCAAAGAACACATATAGTGAGCATTCAATTGTTGACAATGTTCACATAATGGTAGTAATATTAATATTATAAGACATATCAAAATAGTAGGAATTGGAGAGGGTATAAATGACGCTAGTTGGAAACTCTATTGCGGATCTTGTTGGGAAAACACCCCTTGTTAAAATGAACAGAATGACAGGCGCAGATGATGCGGATGTTTATTTGAAACTAGAATATATGAATCCAGGATCTAGTGTTAAAGATCGTATTGCGCTTGCGATGATTGAAGCGGCTGAAAAGTCCGGAGATTTAAAAGAGGGCAGTACAATTATTGAACCAACAAGTGGTAACACGGGAATAGGCCTTGCGATGATTGCTGCGGCAAAAGGGTATAAGTCTGTTTTGGTTATGCCGGATACGATGAGTACAGAGCGGCGCAATCTACTTCGTGCTTATGGCGCGGATCTTGTGTTAACGCCGGGTGCTGAAGGAATGAAAGGCGCTATCGGAAAAGCGGAAGAACTTTCAAAGGAAAATGGTTGGTTCATGCCGCAACAGTTCAACAATGAAGCAAATCCCGAAATTCACCGTTTAACGACAGGCCCTGAAATCGCAGATGCACTAGACCGTGTGGATGCGTTCGTTTCTGGAATTGGAACGGGTGGCACGATTACGGGTGTGGGTAGCGTCTTAAAAGAACGTTTTCCTGAAGTAAGTATCATTGCTGTTGAACCGACGGACTCGCCTGTACTATCAGGTGGAAAGCCGGGTCCACATAAAATTCAAGGAATCGGTGCTGGATTCATTCCAAAAGTGCTCGATACTGATATCTATGATGAAATCGTCCAAGTAACGAACGACGAAGCGTATGACACAGCAAGACGTGCAGCACGCGAAGAAGGTATTCTTGGTGGTGTTTCATCCGGAGCGGCAATCTTTGCAGCTCTACAAGTGGCGAAGAAGCTTGGTAAAGGGAAGAAAGTCGTTGCGATTCTTCCGTCCAACGGTGAGCGCTATTTGAGTACTCCGCTATATCAATTTGACGAAGAGTAATAGTGTAGGAGGGGGAAGGGCTGAGATGCTCTTTCTTTTTTGTTGTTTAAATTTGTTTATTATGATCGGTCTGTGGTGGGATATGGTCGCCCCTCAAATGAAAAGATATCATCTGCTTTTCTTTTTATAGCGTAAAACGACTTTCACGCGGTAAGATGAAGATACTAATTGTTATCGGGAGGAAACTGGGATGAACAAACAAAAGATCGTTTATACGACATCAGCAATGACGAAAGAACAGCTCTTCTATGCTTATAAAGAGTTGGCACACGAGCATGAAAGTCATATCCTTCTTGAAAGTGGACGCGGCGGTGCGTTATGCATGGCCGGAATTAACCCGCTCGTTACGTTACGGACGTTGGATGGCAACAAATTACAACTTATCTGGCGTGATGGTACGGAGGAAGTAAGAGAAGGAAATCCGCTTGAATTGCTAAATGATTTTGTTCAATCCTATGAAATGGAGTCTATTCCTGAACTGCCAGACTTCCAAGGCGGTGCGGCAGGATTCATCAGTTACGATTATGTCCGTACTTATGAAAATATCCCAGTCGATACGATAGATGATCTCGATACACCTGATTTGTTCTTTTATATATTTGACCGCTGGGTAGTGCTTGACGTTAAGACTGAAATGGCTTATTTCATGACACTTCCGAATTGTGGATTGGAACCAGCAGAGTTGGAAGCTGAATGGATGACTGCGGTTTCGGAAGGACTAAGCAAGCAAGTCTTCACGCCGAGTAAAGCAGCGGAAGTAGTATTAGGTGAAGATGATCTTGCTGTATCTGTAACTGGAGCGCAGTTTGAACAAATGGTCCGAGACGTGCAGACTTATATTGCTAGTGGAGATGTTACTCAAGTTAATCTTTCAGTGAGACAATCAAAACCTTTGTCAGCACATCCGCTAGATATGTATGAAGCACTTCGTTCATTCAATCCGTCACCTTATATGGCCTCAATAGGTTCGCCGGAATTTGCTGTCGTATCTGGTTCACCGGAACTGTTATTGAAAAAGCGTGGGGATGAAATAAGTACACGACCAATCGGTGGAACACGGCCGAGAGGGAAAGATGAAAACGAAGATGCTGCGCTTCAAGCGGAATTATTGTCGAATGAAAAAGAGACTGGCGAACATATTATGCTCGTAGATCTGGAACGGGAAGACTTTGAACGGGTTTGTGCACCGGAAACGGTGGAAACGGATGAATTCATGGTTGTGGAGAAATATTCTCACGTTATGCACCTTGTATCGAACGTTCGTGGAACTGCGGCAGAAGGTATTTCGAATGCAGAAATCGTTAAAGGCGTGTTCCCGGGGGGGTCAATTACCGGCTCACCAAAACTCCGGACGATGGAAATCATTGAAGAACTTGAGCCGACGCGCAGAGGGCTATATACAGGATCTATTGGTTGGTTCGGCTTTAACGGTGATTTCGAACTGAATATCGTTATCCGAACGGCATATATCAAGGATGGTATTGCGCATATTCAGGCTGGCGCAGGTCTTGTCGCTGATTCAGTACCAGAAGCGGAGTATATAGAATCGTTGAATAAGGCAAAAGCGCTTTGGCAAGCAAAGGCGATGGCGGAAAAGTGAGATTGGGGGATTCGGTATGTGGTGTTGGATGAATGGTGAATTCCTGCGTGCGGAGGAGTTAAAAATCTCCCCGTTCGATCATGGATTTCTATATGGTGCTGGATTTTTTGAAACCTTCAGGACATACGGCGGCAATGTGCTCTTGTATGATGAACATATGGATAGGTTGCATACGGCACTTACAGAGTACCGCATTACGATGCCTTATGATGAAACCGAAATTCTTGCGGCTGTGCGTAAATTAGATCAGTTAAATGGCGGACAGGATGGCTATTTTCGGTTGAACGTCTCTGCGGGTGTCCATGATATCGGTCTTGCACCCTCTTCATACGCATCACCGAACGTAATCTTATTCAGAAAAGAATTGGCTCCGACTGTTCGTGGTACGGAAAAGAAGGCGGTCTGGCTAGATACTCTGCGTGATAAACCGGAGAGCACTGTGCGCCACAAATCGCATAACTTTCTTAATAACGTACGGGGGCGGCTAGAGCTTCCTTCATTGAAAGAGTTGGAAGGCCTTTTCGTAACAGAGGAAGGTTTTGTAGCGGAGGGTATTACGTCAAATGTTTTTTGGGTGAAGGACGGTGCGTTATTTACTCCAGCTATCGAAACAGGGATTCTGCCGGGGACGACACGTGCGTTTATTATTAAATGCGCTAAAGTTGCGGGAATTCCTGTGAATGAAGGATTTTATGGTAAGGAACATGTAGAGGACACGGACGAGTTATTCGTCACGAATGCCGTGCAGGAAATTGTGCCGCTATCTATGATTGAGGAAATCTCACTACCGGGGGCGACGGGCATTTATTATAAAAAACTACATGCATTTTATATGCAGGCAATAGATGATATGGAAGAAGGTTGCTGTTGATGGAATTGGCTCGTGCACGTGATAAATATCGGTTTGGTAAGACGGAAATGGATTTCAAAAAAGAAACGGTAATTATGGGTATTTTGAATGTGACACCGGATTCGTTTTCAGATGGTGGAAAATACGGTCGTATCGATGCGGCGCTTAAGCGCGCGGAAGAGATGCTTCGCGACGGGGCAAAAATTATCGATGTGGGTGGGGAATCAACGCGCCCTGGGCATATCCCGATTTCATTAGAAGAAGAGCTAGAACGAACGGTTCCAGTTATCAAGGCTTTGACAAGAGAGCTTGGATGTACGGTGTCGATTGATACATATAAGGCGGGTGTCGCGGAAGAAGCGATTCTTGCGGGAGCGCAGATAATAAATGATATATGGGGAGCGAAGCGTGAACCTTACATCGCGGACGTTGCAGCAAAACACGGTGTGCCGATTATATTGATGCATAATCGTGAGCAGGCAGAGTACGAGGGCAACTTTATGGATGAAGTTATCGCTGACTTGGAAGAAAGTGTCGATATTGCGATTGCGGCTGGTGTAGCACACGATAATATCTGGCTCGATCCGGGCATCGGCTTCGCGCGAAATGCAATTCAAAACATATGGACGATGCAAGGACTAGATCGAATTTCTGAAATGGGCTACCCGGTTCTTCTTGGAACTTCGCGGAAGTCGCTAATCGGCAACGTACTTGGATTGCCGGTCGAGGAACGGTTGGAAGGTACAGGTGCAACGGTATGTTATGGAATCGAACACGGCTGCCATATTATGCGGGTTCATGACGTGAAGGAAATCGCGCGAATGGCGAAAATGATGGATGTACTGACGGGGAAAACAGATTTTGAATAATAGGAGGGTGCGCTATGGATTATATTCATTTAAATGAATTAGAGTTTTATGGTTATCATGGGGCGTTGCCTGAAGAAACGAAGCTTGGCCAACGTTTCCGTGTGACGGTCTCTCTTGCTACGAATCTTTCTGAGGCTGGAAAAACGGATAATCTGGATAAAACAGTGAATTATGCGGAAGTATACAGTGTGTGTCAATCGATTGTTGAAGGCGAACCCGTAAAATTGATTGAAACGGTTGCTGAAAAAATTGCAACTGCTGTATTAGCCGAATTTGTGGATAAAGTGACTGGTGTTCGTGTCGTGCTTGTGAAACCAGATCCGCCGATTCCAGGTCATTATGCATCGGTGTCCGTTGATATCACAAGGGGGCACTTCCAGTGAACGTAGCTTACCTCTCGATTGGTTCGAACATCGGTGATAGGTTACTTCATCTGACAGAGGCGGTGCGGGCACTTCATTCACACGAAGGTCTAACAGTTACTTCGGTATCGTCGATTTACGAAACAGCGCCCGTCGGCTTTACAGATCAAGCGGATTTTCTCAATATGGTGGTATGCGCGGAAACGGACTTGGCGGCGCAGGAACTTCTGGGCGTTTGTCAAAAAATTGAACACGGGCTTGGTCGGATTCGTGATATAAGATGGGGTCCGCGGACTGCAGACCTTGATATTTTGCTGTATAATAACGACAGTATTGAAACAGAGAGCTTGGTTGTACCGCACCCAAGAATGCATGAGCGGGCCTTCGTTCTTATTCCACTTCTTGAAATTGCTCCTTTAATGGGCAATCCAATGGTAGACACGGGTGTCATACTTTGGAGGAAGGTTAATGGGGTCAATAATTTATTGCAAGAGGGCGAATGAAAATGCTAAAGCAAACAGGGATATCATCCGTCAAATGAAAGAAGCGGTGTCGATTCCTATAATCGGGAACGGCAATGTAGAAACACCTCAAGATGCGAATTGAATGATTAATACAATGGAAACAGCTGCTGACTTAATTAACCTAATGAACGGCTTTGCCGATGTAATGATGGAACGCGAACAAGTGGCGGTTAGTGTAAGTGCTG
>NZ_CP014616.1:4582500-4585000 GCF_001590685.1 Sporosarcina psychrophila | reverse complement strand
ACAGCCCAGACCACCAGTTAAGGTCCCCAAGTATTCGTTAAGTGGAAAAGGATGTGGCGTTGCCCAGACAACCAGGATGTTGGCTTAGAAGCAGCCATCATTTAAAGAGTGCGTAATAGCTCACTGGTCGAGTGGCGCTGCGCCGAAAATGTACCGGGGCTAAACGAATCACCGAAACTGTGGATTGACATCTTAGATGTCAGTGGTAGGAGAGCGTTCCAAGGGCGTCGAAGCTAGACCGTAAGGACTGGTGGAGCGCTTGGAAGTGAGAATGCCGGTATGAGTAGCGAAAGAAGGGTGAGAATCCCTTCCACCGAATGCCCAAGGTTTCCTGAGGAAGGCTCGTCCGCTCAGGGTTAGTCAGGACCTAAGTTGAGGCCGAAAGGCGTAGACGATGGACAACAGGTTGATATTCCTGTACCACCTCCCCGCCGTTTGAGCAATGGGGTGACGCAGTAGGATAGGGTGAGCGCGCTGTTGGTTATGCGCGTCTAAGCAGTGAGGTGTGGAATGAGGCAAATCCCGTTCCTATAACATTGAGCTGTTACAGCAAGGGGATTTATCCCTGAGTCCCTGATTTCACGCTGCCAAGAAAAGCCTCTAGCGAGGCGGGAGGTGCCTGTACCGCAAACCGACACAGGTAGGCGAGGAGAGAATCCTAAGGTGATCGAGAGAACTCTCGTTAAGGAACTCGGCAAAATGACCCCGTAACTTCGGGAGAAGGGGTGCTCTGGTAGGGTGTTAAAGCCCGAGAGAGCCGCAGTGAATAGGCCCAGGCGACTGTTTAGCAAAAACACAGGTCTCTGCAAAACCGCAAGGTGAAGTATAGGGGCTGACGCCTGCCCGGTGCTGGAAGGTTAAGAGGAGAGGTCAGCGCAAGCGAAGCTTCGAATTGAAGCCCCAGTAAACGGCGGCCGTAACTATAACGGTCCTAAGGTAGCGAAATTCCTTGTCGGGTAAGTTCCGACCCGCACGAAAGGCGTAACGATCTGGGCACTGTCTCAACGAGAGACTCGGTGAAATTATAATACCTGTGAAGATGCAGGTTACCCGCGACAGGACGGAAAGACCCCGTGGAGCTTTACTGTAACCTGATATTGAATTCCGGTGCAGCCTGTACAGGATAGGTAGGAGCCTTGGATTCCGGAGCGCTAGCTTCGGATGAGGCGTTGGTGGGATACTACCCTGGCTGTATTGGACTTCTAACCCATGCCCCTTATCGGGGCAGGAGACAGTGTCAGGCGGGCAGTTTGACTGGGGCGGTCGCCTCCTAAAGAGTAACGGAGGCGCCCAAAGGTTCCCTCAGAATGGTTGGACATCATTCGTAGAGTGCAAAGGCATAAGGGAGCTTGACTGCGAGACCTACAAGTCGAGCAGGGTCGAAAGACGGGCTTAGTGATCCGGTGGTTCCGCATGGAAGGGCCATCGCTCAACGGATAAAAGCTACCCCGGGGATAACAGGCTTATCTCCCCAAGAGTCCACATCGACGGGGAGGTTTGGCACCTCGATGTCGGCTCATCGCATCCTGGGGCTGTAGTCGGTCCCAAGGGTTGGGCTGTTCGCCCATTAAAGCGGTACGCGAGCTGGGTTCAGAACGTCGTGAGACAGTTCGGTCCCTATCCGTCGCGGGCGCAGGAAATTTGAGAGGAGCTGTCCTTAGTACGAGAGGACCGGGATGGACATACCTCTGGTGTACCAGTTGTCTTGCCAAAGGCATCGCTGGGTAGCTATGTATGGACGGGATAAATGCTGAAAGCATCTAAGCATGAAGCCCCCCTCGAGATGAGATTTCCCATTACGCAAGTAAGTAAGATCCCTCAAAGAAGATGAGGTTGATAGGTCTGGGGTGGAAGCACGGCGACGTGTGGAGCTGACGGATACTAATCGATCGAGGACTTAACCAATTTTGAAAAGGGCTTGATTACCCTGATTCGTGTAGCACAATGTCTGTTTTATTCAGTTTTGAGCGAATAAGTACCGTTCATAAAAAAAGTACTTGCAATTATATTGCCTATATGATATAATGAATAATGTCTCTTGAGAAAGATGACAAAAGTCTGGTGACGATTGCGAAGAGGTCACACCCGTTCCCATCCCGAACACGGAAGTTAAGCTCTTCAGCGCCGATGGTAGTTGGGGGTTTCCCCCTGTGAGAGTAGGACGTCGCCGGGCTTGTACATTCATTACATAGATGTTCAAAAGGACAAGTAGTTTATTATTGTCTAACTTATACCCAGGAGGATTAGCTCAGCTGGGAGAGCACCTGCCTTACAAGCAGGGGGTCGGCGGTTCGAGCCCGTCATCCTCCACCATATTATTTTATAGCGAAATTTATTAGCCGGAGTAGCTCAACTGGTAGAGCAACTGACTTGTAATCAGTAGGTTGAGGGTTCAAGTCCTTTCTCCGGCACCACTTTTCGAGCCATTAGCTCAGTTGGTAGAGCATCTGACTTTTAATCAGAGGGTCGCAGGTTCGAATCCTGCATGGCTCACCATTTT
>NZ_CP014616.1:667500-800000 GCF_001590685.1 Sporosarcina psychrophila | reverse complement strand
CTGCTGCAATAAAAGAGGATTCTAAGGAATAAAAAAAACGTCCGATACAACCTTCACTGGAAGGAGTATCGGACGTTTTTTTATTTAGTATTCGCTACGCGCGAAACACACGAAGGACATGTACCATATACTTCCAGACGGTGATAATTTACTTTGAATCCTGTTACATGAGAAGCTAAGCGCTCCACCTCTTCAAGTCCAGGATGATGGAAATCAACAATCGTTCCGCATTCATCACAGATGATATGATAATGATCGTGAGTAACAAAGTCAAAACGGCTTGAAGCATCTCCATAAGTGAGTTCCTTAATAAGTCCCGCATTGCGGAACACACGAAGGTTATTATATACTGTTGCAACGCTCATGTTAGGAAAATCAGATTCAAGTGCTTTATATATATCATCAGCCGTTGGATGTGACTCAGAGGAGATAAGATACTCTAAAATCGCATGCCTCTGTGGCGTAATTCTGACGCCACTATTTTTCAATGCGTCCAGCGCGCCTTTCAATCTAACTTCCGACATCGCTATGCACCTCTATCCATAAAGATTCTCACTTTATAATTATTATCATTAGTGTACTTAAAATAGGGTGCATATGTCAACTAAAGCGCTGTGTGAGCCACTTCATTTGTGTCTATCAATTTAGTTCCCACTCAGTAGCCAAGTTCCATGTCAATCAAGTTCAGAAGATCCCACTCCCCCTGTTGCCACTTACCTAGGTTTTCTTCAAAAATAGTGAGGGCCCTTTCAACATACTTTCCAGAAAGACTTGAAACATGTGGCGATATCGTACAATTTGCAAGTAACCATAGTTCATTGTCAGCAGGTAGCGGCTCTGTTTCAAATACGTCAAGAACCGCATGCCTGATTTCATTACTTTTCAATGCATCTATTAGAATCGGTTCAGCAAAGAGGTCACCCCGACCAAAATTCATGAAGACCGCATTATCCTTCATGGCTTTGAAATGCCCTTCTGTTAGCAGCCCTTTTGTTTCTGGTGTACTCGGTAAAACAGAAATAACGAAGTCTGCTATGCCCACTCTATCTATCAAAGCTTCAAACTTTATTGTCTCATCCATCGATTCACTTGCCCTGCCCGATCTGTTACAACCAATTGTAGTGACACCAAATGCTTGAAGTAAGCGTCCTATTTCAGAACCAATTGCGCCAGGACCTAAGATAAGCGCAGTCGACCCTTTTAATTCAATCGAGCCGACTTTCCGATTCCATTCTTTTGACCGTTGTCTTTCGTCAATAAGTGGTAACGACCGTTGCAGTGATAATATATGCGCGAGAACGGATTCCGCCATCGGTGTTTTGTGGATACCGCGAACATTTGACATGACGATGTTGCGCTCAGCTATTTCAGCAAGAGGCATTTTTTCAACGCCAGCCGACGCAACCATTATCCATTCCAATGCTTTCGCTTTATCGAGTAGCGCAACGTCTACATCACCGCCATATGTCACAATAATTGATGCTGTTTGAATTTCAATGTCTTCCGGCTTTTTGTTGAATTGAAATGTAACTTCAGGAAACTTCATGACAAGCCCCTGTTCCTGATGTTTCTTCATATCAAATGTGAATAGTACTTCCATTTCTCGTTCCCCCTCAAGACTGTGTTAGTTGCTCCAATGTCACAAGCGCTTCTTCTATATGGCCTTTCACTTTCACTTTACGCCATTCTTTAACAACCGTCCCCGTCGGATCAATCAAAAATGTCGAACGCTCAATACCCATATACTCCTTACCGAACATCTTCTTCAACTTCCAAACATCATATTTTTCAGCAACTGTGTGCTCTTCATCAACAAGAAGGGAAAACGGCAGTCCATGTTTCCCGATAAATTTCTCATGTGAAGCTGCGCCATCAGGGCTCACTCCAAGTACTACTGCATTCAACTTGCTAAAGTCTTCATACGCATCTCGGAAATCGCAAGCTTGCGTTGTACATCCAGGTGTTGAATCTTTCGGATAAAAATAGAGAACAACATACTTTTCACCCGCGAAGTCTTTTAGCGAAATCATTTCACCGTTCTCATTTGGCAATGTAAATTCCGGTGCATGCATACCTTCAAGTGTCGTCATTATCCATTCCTCCAATATATTCTTTCCTTAATCGTACAGAATGCGCCCTTTAGTTTCAAATTCTTTGGCTATCTGCTTCATTTTGTTTAGAATAGAGAGGGTAATGAATTGAACGGGGGAATTGAAATGATCAGAACGAATTCAGAAAAAATCTATAATGAAGCTTGCGAGCATATCGTGGGAGGGGTAAATAGCCCATCGCGCGGATACCATGCAGTTGGCGGCGGAGCCCCTACAGTAATGGAACGTGCAGAAGGTGCTTACTTCTGGGATGTCGACGGCAATAAATACATCGACTATCTTGCTGCATATGGACCAATCATTACGGGGCATGCCCATCCACATATTACTGAAGCAATCGTTAAAGCCGCGCAAACAGGTTTGCTATACGGAACGCCTACTCGACATGAAGTGAAGTTTGCAAAAATGTTGAAGGAAGCAATGCCTAGAATGGATAAAGTACGTTTTGTAAACTCTGGTACAGAAGCAGTCATGACGACAATTCGAGTTTCTCGTGCTTATACAGGGCGGACAAAAATCATGAAATTTGCAGGCTGTTACCACGGTCACTCGGATCTTGTACTCGTTGCAGCAGGTTCTGGCCCCGCAACGCTTGGTACTCCTGATTCAGCAGGTGTGCCAGAGTCGATTGCTAAAGAGGTAATTACGATTCCATTTAACGATCCTAATGCTTATATAGAAGCAATGGAAAAATGGGGCGACCAAATCGCATGTATTCTAGTCGAGCCAATCGTTGGTAACTTCGGCATTGTTGAACCAAAAGAAGGGTTTCTTCCGCTCGTCCATGATATCGCAGCCGAAAAAGGCGCTTTGATTGTTTATGATGAAGTAATTACTGCATTCCGTTTCCACTACGGCGGCGCACAGGATTTGCTCGGTTTAACACCCGATCTTACTGCATTCGGAAAAATTATTGGCGGCGGCTTACCAATTGGCGGTTACGGTGGGAAAAAAGAAATTATGGAACAAGTCGCTCCACTAGGTCCTGCTTATCAAGCAGGGACAATGGCAGGGAATCCAGCGTCGATGTTAGCAGGAATTGCTCTTCTAGAAGTTCTCCAAACGCCTGGTATTTATGAAGAAATGGACCGTCTAGGTGCTATTCTTGAAGAGGGCATTGTAAAATCTGCAAAAGAGCACGGAATTACATTAACGACAAATCGTCTTGGAGGAGCCCTTACTTTGTTCTTTACAGACGTAAAAGTCGAAAACTACGAACAAGCTGAAGCAACAGACGGCAATGTGTTCGCCAAGTTCTTCAAACTGATGTTAAAAAACGGTATAAACCTTGCACCTTCAAAGTATGAAGCGTGGTTTTTAACAATTGCTCATACGGAAGAAGACATTATGGATACACTTGTTGCAGTCGATCATTCATTCAAAGAGCTCGCAACTTCTATAAACGGTTGACCGCACGGTATTGTTAAGGTACAGTAGCGAAAAACAGCTTTAACTTCATTTAGCGGAAGCCTTCCACTTCGATAAAGTGATAGGTATTTGCAAAATAGGCATACAACTTGGTAGGAGCAAAACTCTAGCTAAATGAAGTTACAGTCTCCGACGGATGCCACAGACTTTTAAGTGGAATTTATCGAGCAGGCTCGATAAAAGTCTGTGCGCAAATACGCCAAGGCGTATTTGATCAGAAAGGATAACCCCCATGATACTTGGTGCCCGCATTTTTAAAACGGGCATTGCGATTATGTTCGCATTGTTCCTAGCAGAAATTTTACACATGCCGCATCCATTGTTTGCGGGAATCGCGGCCATTTTTGCCATCCAACCTTCTATCTATAGATCTTATTTAACAATTATCGAACAGGTTCAAGGTAATATAATTGGCGCAGTTGTTGCGGTTTTATTTGTTCTCCTGTTTGGTAATCAGCTAGTCTTCATAGGACTTGCCGCGGTCATTATTATATTAATAATGATTAAATTGGGCCTAGAAAAATCAATTTCGATGGCACTCGTGGTAATGATCGCCATAATGGAAATCAAAGGCGATGAGTTCCTGTCATTTGCATTGCTCAGATTTTTGACATTGATTATCGGTATTCTTGCCGCTTTCGTTGTGAACTTGCTGTTCATGCCACCGAAATACGAAACAAAATTATTTGAGTCCATTCATCAGGCACAAGACGAAATTATTCGTTGGACCCGCCTGGCTGGAAGGCAAGCATCTGATCACTTAGCAACAAAAAAGTCACTGACAAAATCGAAGGAGCGCCTTTCTCAGGTAGATCAGCTGTACACGCTATTTAAAGAGGAACGGAGCTACTTCAAAAAGAATACGAGAAACAAAGCGAGAAAACTTGTCGTTTACAGACAAATGGTTGCTACTTCAAGGAGCAGTTATGATGTACTGAAAAGACTTCATCAGTATGAAAATGAACTGATTGATTTGCCGGAACATTTCCGGATGATGGTGCAGGAACGTCTCGACGCACTGCTCACATATCACGAACAACTCCATCTGAAGTTCGTTGGTAAACTGAAGTCTGATGCAGTAAATACCAGTCCGAATGAAGAATACATCCAGCGTCATGAGGTGATGGAGATTTTTGCAAAGGAAATTGCCCTTACGAAAGAAGAAGAGGAATTTTCCGCCTATCATCTTCTTCATATCCTGTCGTCTATCTTTAATTATGAAGAACAACTTGAACACTTTGACAAGCTGATTGTTCTATTTCAGAAGTATCATAACAATAAAGTGAATTCGAAACTGACAGAAGAAATCTATTAAGAAAAACGCTGGAGCTAGACTTTGCTCTAGGTTCAAAAACTTATACTTTCTTATCTATTAAAAAATGCCCTACATCCCGATGAATTTAGCGGGATGTAGGGCATTTTTATTATCCTAACTCTTCATCTTAGGATCGAGTGCATCACGTAAACCATCACCCATTAAGTTAAAGCCCAGTACTGTAAGCATAATTGCGATACCTGGGAAAATCATTGTCCATGGGGCTGAATGTAGGAAGCTTTTTGAATCCGCTAACATTTTTCCCCACTCTGGCATCGGCGCTTGTGCACCCAGTCCTAAAAACCCAAGTGCAGCTGCTTCAAGGATTGCCGTTGCAATTGCTAGAGTTCCTTGAACAATTACCGGCGCCATAGAGTTCGGCAAGATGTGAGAAAACAGAATCCTAGCATCTTTCATTCCGATCCCTTTTGCCGCAGTAATATATTCATCTTCTTTTATACTCAATACTTTTGAACGAATGAGCCTTCCAAAGTTCGGCACATTTATAACTGCGATTGCGATAAGCGCATTTTGCAGACTCGGACCAAGTACGGAAACAATTGCAATGGCCAACAAGATAGAAGGAAATGCTAGCATAATGTCGAACACACGTGAAATAATCGTATCAACCCATCTGCCATAATAACCTGCTACGATACCCAATGCACTTCCTACAACTACCGATCCGATTACAGAAAAGAATCCAACCCATAGTGAAATTCGGGCACCATGAACAATTCGGGAAAAAATATCCCTTCCAAGGTCATCTGTTCCAAACCAATATTCACTTGAAGGAGGGAGAAGCCGATCCGATAACTTTTGGTCGTTAATGCCCTCTAGTCCAATGTTTGAACCAAGATAACCTTGTTCCGCCACAAAACCGAAACCCGCTAGCAGGATAAAGAATATAACAATACCCATACCGACAACTGCCACTTTACTCTTTTTAAAGCCATTCCAAGCTTCACGCCAAGGTCCTGCAGTTTTATCAACTTTATTATTCGCAATTCCATCGGCCTTAGGTACAAATTCAGACATAAGTGCTTCCCCCTTCCTCAATCATATTTAATCCTCGGATCTATCAGACTATAGAGCAAGTCTACAAGCAAGTTGATCAAAACAAAGAAGAGCGCCACAATTAGAATCGCTGACTGAATGACGGGATAATCTCGGAATCCAATTGCGTCGTAAATATAACGCCCAACACCAGGCCAAGCAAAAATTGTCTCAGTCAAAATCGCACCACCAAGTAACATTCCCATTTGCAGACCAATAATTGTTAACACAGGAATGATTGCATTTTTAAGCGCATGCTTATATACGACCCAAAACATTTTCTGACCTTTCGCCCGTGCGGTACGAATATAATCGGAGCGCATTACTTCGAGCATACTTGAACGGGTCATCCGTGCGATAATTGCCATCGGAATTGTTGCCAGTGCTAGTCCTGGTAAAATAAGGTGACGGAAAACCTGCCATAACTGATCAAAACGGCCTTGAATAATTGTATCAAGTACATAGAGATTCGTTATGGCGTTGATAGGATCTCGTACTTCCTCTCGCCCTCCAGTCGGCAACCATGGATTTTCTACAGCAAAAACCCATTGCCCCATAAGGCCCAGCCAGAAGATAGGCATGGACACGCCAACAAGTGCCAAAATCATCGCCGTATAATCAAACCATGAATTTTGAAACCACGCTGAGATGATTCCTGCATTAATACCGATAATAACTGCAATAACGATGGCGAATAGTGCCAATTCAAACGTAGCTGCTAAATAAGGCCATATTTCATCTGATACAGGAGCTCGAGTTCTCATCGACTCGCCCAAATCTCCTTTTAAAAGGTCTCCCAAGTATTTGAAATACTGAACATACCAAGGGTTATCCAAACCAAGCTTTATCGTCAGCGCTTCGACTGACTCTTTAGTCGCCTGCTGCCCAAGAATAATTTGTGCGGGGTTACCCGGGATTGCACGGATAATCATGAATACGATAAACGTCATCCCAAGCAGGACAGGAATGAGCTGCAGCATTCTTTTTCCAATGTAGCTGAGCATGATTTTTCACCTCTCCAACTTTTCTATCAACTTATATGTATCCATCAAATGAAAGAGAAAAGGAAGAAATCTGAAAGACCTCTCCCTTTCCGTTCATTTCTTACAATCTTTTACTTGAATTCTACTTTCGACAGTAAATCCGAGGCAATTGGGCCTGGAACAAAACCTGTTAAATCTTTAGATCCTCCAAGAAGCGGAGTTGAGTGAGCAAGTGGTACCCATGGAGCGTCATCATGAATGATGACCTGCGCTTCTTTGTACAATTCATTTCGTTTCTCTTCATCGATTTCAGTTTGTGCTGCGATAAGGATGTCGTGGAGTTTTGCATTCTTATAGTACGTATAATTATTGCTACCGATATTATCTTCATCTAGCAAAGCGTATAGGAAATTATCTGCATCTCCGTTATCCCCAGTCCAGCCGAGCATGAACGCATCTGCATCCCCTTTACTTGCAAGGTCAAGATAAGTTGCCCATTCATGTGAAACGATCTTCGCAGTAATCCCTATATCTGCTAGGTTTTTCTGAATGACTTCAGCAACTTTTTTACCATCTGGCATATATGGACGTGGTACCGGCATTGCCCATAGATCCATCTCAAAACCGTCTTCAAGTCCTACCGATTTTAGAAGCTCTTTCGCTTTTTCAGGATTGTATTCATATCCTTCGATATCATCGTTATAGCCTGAAATAGATGTCGGCATCGGGTTTTTCGCGACATCTGCACGTCCTTCGAAGAATGAGTCAACAATTGATTGTTTGTCGATTGCATAGTTAATCGCTTGACGCACTTCTTTTTTATCGAAAGGAGGGCGTGTTACTGTAAGACCTAAATAACCTACGTTCAAAGACGGACGTACAAACAATTGAAGATTTTCATTATCTTCAATCGATTCGCCATCTGATGGATTAATGCCATCTGCAAGTTCGATATTTCCAGCCATCAATGCATTCAAACGCGCAGAGTTGTCGGGAATTGACTGGAAGATGATTTTTTTAAGTTTTGGTAGTCCTTCATCCCAGTAGTCATCGAACTTTTCAATTGTGATTGTTTCATTCGGTTTCCATTCGACGAACTGGAATGGTCCTGTACCTACTGGTTTTCTTTCGAATTGATCGTCACCTAATTCAAATGCAGTCGGACTTGCAATTGCAAACATGCTCATTGCAATATTTTTAAGGAATGGTGCTTGTGGACGTGTTAATTTTATAAGCACTGTATTGTCACCGTCCGCTGTAACAGACTCAATAACATGACCTTCATCACCTTTAAAACCGCCGAATGTTGTGTTATAATATGGGAATTTTTCTGCATCCCCATTAGCCCAACGCTCGAAGTTTTTAACGACCGCGTCAGCATTGAAGTCAGTTCCATCATGGAACTTAACGCCTTCACGTAGTTTGAACGTATACGTTAAACCATCTTCGCTTGGCTCCCATTCAGTGGCAAGCCCTGGATTAATTTCTGTATCACTCTCACCGAAATTCAGAAGCGTTTCGTAAATATTAACCGTAACTTTGAAAGATTCTCCTTCAGTCACCCTTGATGGATCGAGGGAAGTTGAATCGCCACCGCGTCCAAACACTAATGTATCTTTCACATTTTTAGTGTCTTCAGTTTTACCATCTTCATTTTTAGTACCTTCCTTCTTGCCATCATCGGCATCTGACCCACAAGCGGCTAGCGCTGCCGAAAGAACGAGAAGCAACATCAGTGCTAGTAAACCTAACTTCCTTTTTCTCATATTGACCCCTCCAACTGTTTTATATCATTGTCTACCTGCTCACTGTATAGGTGACAGGCGACAGAATGACCCGAATCATGCTCGACAAGCCTTGGTGTAACTTTCGTGCAAATTTCCATTTTATGCGGACAGCGCGTATGAAACGTGCAGCCACTAGGAGGATTCGCTGGGTTTGGAATATCCCCTTCAAGAAGAATTTGCTCTTTCTTGAAGTCTGGATCAGGTACTGGAACCGCTGACAATAATGCCTGCGTATAGGGATGAAGCGGTTTCGCATAGAGCTGCTCGCTGTCCGCCATTTCTACCATCTTTCCAAGATACATAACGCCGACACGATCACTAATATGACGGACGACTCCCAGATCGTGGGCAATGAAGATATAAGTGAGTTTGAATTCCTTCTGCAAATCTTGCATCAGGTTTAACACTTGAGACTGAATCGACACATCGAGAGCCGAAACAGGTTCATCAGCAATTATCAGTTTTGGATTTGTCATTAGCGCTCGAGCAATCCCAATACGCTGACGCTGTCCTCCACTAAACTGATGCGGATAGCGCTTGGCATGATATGCGCTTAGTCCAACAATTTCAAGGAATTCACGCACTTTCCTTTTCCGCTCTTTCGAATTATCAATGCCGTGCACAATGAGCGGCTCTTCTAATATCTTTTCAATCGTGTGACGCGGATTGAGGGATGCATATGGATCTTGGAATACCATTTGGATGTCACGTCTCGTTTTCCGCATTTCTCCGGTAGACAAGGACGTCAAATCTTTGCCGTCAAATTCAACTTTTCCTTCGGTTGGTTCAAGAAGTCGCATCAGCATCCGGCCCGTTGTCGATTTACCGCATCCAGATTCACCTACAATGCCGAGCGTTTCGCCTTCATTCACGTAAAACGATACGTCATCTACCGCTTTGACATAACCGACTGTTCTGCCAAGAATTCCTTTTTTAACTGGAAAATACTTTTTCAAACCTTCAACTTTCAATAAGGGCTTTGTTGTCATGCTGTTTCACCCCTTCTCTGTCGTATAGGAAGCATCGAGTCTGGTGAACATCCGAAGTTTCATATAGTTCAGGGTTTTCTGTTAGACAACGATCAAATGCAAACTCACATCTCGCTGCAAATCTGCACCCCTGCCGGATTGAACCGGGTTTCGGCACGCTACCCGGGATAGAATAGAGTCGCTCCTTTTTATAGCGCATGTCGGGAACGGATTGAATCAGCCCTTTTGTATAAGGATGCTGTGGATCTTCGAAGATCATCTTAACGGATGCTTCTTCAATAATTTGTCCAGCATACATGACAATGACACGTTCGCATGTTTCTGCAACGACACCCAAGTCGTGAGTTATAAGTAGAACAGCTGTATTCAATCTCGTATTTAATTCCCGCATTAACTTCAATATCTGCGCTTGAATCGTCACATCTAGAGCAGTGGTTGGTTCGTCAGCTATAAGTACTTTAGGATCACATACCAACGCCATCGCAATCATTACACGCTGTCGCATTCCACCCGATAATTGGTGAGGGTAGTCTCTCATCATTTCCTCAGCACGAGGCAAACCGACCAGTTTCAACATTTCAACTGCTTTTCCCTCAGCCTTTTTCTTAGACCAGCCTTTTTCGTGAATCCGCACTGCTTCTGTCATTTGATTGCCAATCGAGAACAATGGATTCAGTGATGTCATAGGTTCTTGGAAAATCATCGCAATGTCGTTTCCTCGAATACGCCGCATCTGTTTTTCATTCATGGTCAGCAAGTCTTTATCTTCAAATAATATTTTGCCTCCGACAACTTTCCCAGGAGGCTTTGGCACTAACCCCATTATCGATAAGGAGGTTACACTTTTCCCGCAGCCAGATTCTCCGACAATTCCAAGGATTTCTCCTTCATTCAAGTGAAAGTCAATATGATCAACAGCCGGTATTTCCCCCGAATCAGTAAAAAAGGTCGTCTGTAAATCTTTTACTTGGAGGACAGTCTTCCTCTCATCCATCAGATCACCCTTTTTCTTAATCAATCAATTAGTTATTTTCAGAATTAATAGGTCGTTCTAATTATACGATTATACAGAATAAATGCAATACTTTTTTATATATTCTTATAATAACAAAGGCATACTCTTGGTACTGCTTCCTATCAACTATAGGTGATGTGTTCATTTACTGCCGAAAAAAAGCTATCCGATTGACCAGGGTATCGGCCAATCGGATAGCTTTTTCACTCTTCTTCTGCTGGTAATTCGAACTCCACTTTCGACAACACATCAAAACCCGTTACTTGTGGTAAGTAATTCATCATGTATTTTGTCGCTCCGAAAAGTGGTGTTGAATCGGCAGCAAATATGGAAGGAGCATCTTCATAAATGTTTTCCATAAAAGGTCGTTCAAAAAATTGTAAGTCGGCATCGTCGTCAACTTCCATTCTATCTACCGGATTAATACTATCGGCTAGATCGATATCCCCTGCAATCAATGCATTCAAGCGTGCAGTGTTATCAGGAATTGACTTGAAGATGATTTTTTCAAGCTTCGGCAAACTTTCTTGCCAATACTCTTGAAATTTTACAACTACGATTGCTTCATTCTGTTTCCCTTCGAAGTATTGGAACGGTCCCGTACCGATAGGATCGCTTTCAAATTCCTCATCGCTTTGTTCAAATACATTCGGACTAACAATCGAGAACGGACTCATCGTTAGATTTTTCAAGAATGATGCTTGTGGGTTATTCAACTTGATTGTTACAGTATCATCGCCGTCAGTCGCCACCGATTCAATAATACGACTGTCATCCCCTTTGAAACCATTAAATACCGAACTATAGAAAGGAAACTCTTCTGCATCGCCGTTAGTCCAGCGCTCAAAGTTTTTTATGACTGCATCTGCATTAAAATCTGTACCGTCATGGAATTTGACATCTTTCCGCAACTGGAACGTGTACGTCAAACCGTCTTCACTAGAATCCCACTTTTCTGCCAAGCCTGGAACTACAGTCGTGCCCTGCTCATCCAGATTCACGAGTGTCTCATAAAGATTGACAGTAACATGGGTGGAATCCCCTTCCTTCATATGGGCTGGGTCTAGTGACGTGGAATTCCCGCTATGTCCGTAAACTAATATTTTCTTTGCATTTACCTTCGTACTCTCATCGTCCAAACCCGATGAAGTACACGCACCAAGTATTAACGAAAGGGAAACAATCACTATCAAAGCCAATGGCCCAAACTTTACTTTTTTCATAAAAATCCCTCCATTATTCTAAATCATCGCGATTCCACTCACTATGGATCTGATAACCGCTAAAACGCTCCGAACTCCGACCTAATTATTATATAGGAGTTTCAACTAAATCCAATGCCCTTTTCGTCAAGTTCAATGGGAAGTTATTTTTTCAACGTTAGAATAACTATATATGTTAAAAAAATGAATGCCTATATAACTAATCTGGAGCCGCAGTACATTCAATAAGATTCTTTATTTGAACTATATATCATTTTGAATTTCCAAGTACTTGTACTTGGAACAAACCATAGTAAATTCCTTGTAATTTCATCAATTGCTCGTGTGTACCCGTCTCTTTTAACTGCCCTGAATCAATGACGAAAATCTTATCAGCATGTGTAATTGTCGACAAACGGTGAGCAACAATGAGGGTTGTTCTTTCATGCGCAAGTCGTTCAAGTGATTCCTGAATGAGCGCCTCACTTTCAAGGTCAAGTGCGGATGTCGCTTCATCTAAGATAAGGAGCGGTGGATTTTTCAAGAAGACACGTGCAATCGCAATTCGTTGCTTCTGACCACCCGATAACTTCACGCCACGTTCCCCTACTTTGGTATCGTAACCGAGCGGGAGCCCTTCGATGAACTCATGTGCATTCGCCGCTTTAGCAGCAGCAATCACTTCTTCATCTGTTGCATCCGATTTCCCCATCAAAATATTACTCTTCACGGAATCACTAAACAATATAGTATCTTGCAAAACAATTCCAATCTGTTCACGAAGCGATTTTATATTGACGTCACGCAAATCATACCCGTCAATACGCACAGTCCCGCCCGCCACATCATAAAATCTTGGTATCAAGCCAACGATAGTTGATTTCCCTCCGCCACTCATGCCTACAAACGCGACTGTTTCACCTGGCTTCACAGTGAAATTAATACCATCCAGGATTGTTTCCCCATCCTGTTCATACGTAAAGCTCACATTGTTGAACTCAATTTCCCCTTCAATTGGAGGTAGTTGGGTTGCACCGGACTTATTTGTTACATCATACTCCTGTTCCATCAAGTCAAAAACACGGTCCATAGAGGCAAATGACTGTGTGAGTGATGTCGATGCATTGACCAATCGTCGCAATGGATTATACACGCGATCGATGTATGCGATGAAGGCAACCATCGTTCCAACTGACAAATCATTATTGATAACCTGATAGCCCGCATACGCAAGAACGAGAAGCGGTGCAACATCAGTAATCGTATTGACAACTGCAAATGCTTTCGCATTCCACTTTGTATGATCAATTGCTTTATCGAGGAAGTTGCCATTTGTCTTATCGAAACGTTGTTGTTCCTCATCTTCAAGTGCAAAGCTTTTTATGACACTTACTCCAGAAACGCGTTCATGCAGGTAGCTTTGCACATCCGCAAGTGCTTGGGATCGTTTCCCAGTCAACTCCCGCAGTTTCCCGAAAAAGTGTTTGACGCTGTACGCATAAAAAGGGAATGCAAGTAGAGTCACAAGCGTCAGCGGAACATCCATTGTCAGCATAATGACAACTGCGATGATGATTGTCGCGAGGTCAAGCCAAACATTCATAAGACCAATCATTACAAAGTTTTTCGTTTGCTCCACATCATTTATAACGCGCGAAATGATTTCTCCAGCTCTTGTATTTGAATAGTAGCTAAGACTCAATTTTTGCAGATGTGAATACAATTCTTTCCGTATATCATACAAAATCTTATTGCTCACATACTGGGCATAATATTGCCGGTAATACTCAACTGGAGGGCGGATGATAAAGAACACAAGAACTGTCCCACCAAGCCAATAAAATAATTGGCGCGTCATCTCTGCTTTAGTAAGTGTATCCGATCCGATAATGTCATCAATTACAATTTTCATCAGCAATGGAATGAATAAAGGAATTGCGAATTTTACAATTCCAATAAGTATCGTCAATATTATTAACCAGTTGTATGGCTTAACAAACTTCATATAGCGTTTTATACTGTCACCCATCTTTGTACCTCCTACTAAGAAAAGCGTAAGGCGCCGTTTAGCCCCGACAAGTTGGAGGGATGCAGTTCAATCCCTCCCGAAAGACTTGATGATAAAGGCGATCTTTGCCTTTTCGGCAAGACTGAAGCGACTCGAGGGGCTGGCGCCTGGAGTCTAGCTTCCGACCCGAGTTAAAAATGCCTGTCGCAATCTTTCGCGACAGGCATAAGTGAAAAAGGAAGGCAGTCTAAGGTTGCTATATCCTGTCGCAACGACTGCATCCTTGCAATTGCAATCAGGCTTTTCACTTACTTTTCTTGACCTGTTTGTAGAATTCATATCTGGAAGTCCATACTTCAATGAAGTCGGAAGCAAATGGTCCCCTCCGCTGCTTAATCCACCCTAGCAAGGTATCCAGGTTCTTTTGTAATATCTGATCGATGACATCAGGATAGCCCATTTGTT
Source organism: Sporosarcina psychrophila (assembly GCF_001590685.1). GTDB lineage: Bacteria > Bacillota > Bacilli > Bacillales_A > Planococcaceae > Sporosarcina > Sporosarcina psychrophila. The sequence goes on along the minus strand of NZ_CP014616.1, from coordinate 785,641 downwards.
TCCTGTGTTCAGCATATTCATCCTCGTCAAGAATCATATAACTCATATCCGGGAACACTTTTACGTCAAGGTCATAATCAATATACTTCAATGATTTGTTATCATAAACGAAAGGTGAGCTCATGTTAATGTAATAATAAACACCATCTTCTCTTAACATGCAAATGATATTGAACCAATGCTCAGCGTGAAAATAGCAAATGGAAGGCTCGCGTGTCAACCATGTGCGTCCGTCCGACTCTGTTACAAGCGTCCTTTCATTTGCACCGATGACAATATTACGCGTTCCTTTCAATACTACAGTTTCCTGCCAAACCCGATGGATTTTACCATTATGTTTATAACTATGTACTTGTATCGTTTCTCCTTCTTTAGCAATCGTCATGATTAACCCACCTTTTGGTTGCCGGAAAATTTCGAAGCCATTATTATCTCATCATTATACCAACAGAACGGTACTATTTGAAACCTTTCAACTTTTATTTCCATTCATGACGTCATTTGTATCCATAAAAAACCGGCAGAAGCGTAAAGCTCCTGCCGGCCGGCGGTATCCATTTACTTATTTCGAACCGTTCTCGAACTGATTCGAGCGCTGTCCAGAAGCATTGGTTTTGTTTGCTTCGGATTGTTGGTTTTGTTTCCTAACTTGATTTACATCAGTTTCGGAACCAAACTCCTCAGTCATCGCATTTTGATTTTGTTTTTGGTTGTGCATTTTTTGCATTGATTGTTGGTTTTGTTTCTTAACCTGATTTACATCAGTTTCAGAAGCAAACTCCTCATTCATTGCATTTCGGTTTTGTTGTTGTGATGCTTGGTTCTGTTTTCGTACTTGGTTCGCATCAGTTTGATTCGGGTTATTTTTGGTCAATGGATTTTCACCTCCGTACAACTATCATGTGCAAGGAGACATTTTTTATTCAATTGGAATTTTTTACAGTAAAATCGAACGTCCGCCGTCGACAATAATCGTCTGTCCACGAATCATATCCGAATCAGCCGAGATCAGGAACATCGCCGCTTTCACCATGTCTTCAATTTCAACCATGCGACCCGCTGGCGTATTAATACGCGCATCTTCTAGCAATTCATCACGATTAGGGAAATGTTTTAGTGCTTCGGTATCAAGCGCGCCGCCCGAAACAGTATTAACAGCAATTCCTAGTGGCGCAAGCTCGACAGCCAGGTAGCGAGTCAACGATTCAATTGCCGCTTTCGAAACGCCTACTGTCGTGTAGTTGTCAAGATATCGAATAGATCCAAGTGAGCTAACTCCAAGGATTTTTCCGCCTTTGTCCATAAGTCTTGCCGCTTCTTGTGCGCCAAATAGCATTGCTTTCGCATTGATATTCATCGTCCAATCCCAATGTGTTTCTTCGAGTTCCATAATTGGACGCAAAACACCCGATGCTGCGTTTGAAACAAATACGTCTAAACGGCCAAATTCCTCTTTTACTTGTTCAAACATCGTACGAAGTTTTTTAACATCACCGACATTTGCACGGATCATAATTGCTCTCCTGCCAAGTGCCTCGATTTCTTTCACTGTTTCTTCAGCTGCAGAACGGCTTCGTGCATAATTCACTACAATATCATAACCTTGTTTTGCGAGTTCAATCGCAAGTGCTTTTCCTAATCCTCTTGAACTTCCTGTCACCATTGCTACTTTATTTTCAGCCATCATTTTAGTCCTCCTCGTTTAATTTCATCCCAAATTTTTAAAACCGGCACTGGTTTCGGCAGCGCTTCCACTTCTTCCTGCGAGAAAAACTGGTAACCATCAGGGATTATATCAGTCTTTTCAATCCGTGCCCCGAAGCTTTTCATCTCCCATGTCAAATGGGAAAAGATATGTTTGAAAATTAGTATATCAACTATCCCCACTAGTTCGATACCGAAATGTTCATGAGCCATTTTTTGTGGTGTTTTATCATCCGCTGGCTCGACCATTGGAAACTCCCACAAACTTGCAAGTAGCCCTTTCGAAGGTCGTTGCCGCATTAACCACTCACCTTCACTATTTTGAATTGCAAATGATGCAACAGGTATAATTTTCATTTTCGTTTTCTTCGTTTTCACGGGTAACTCCTCTTGCCTGCCTTCTTGGAAAGCTAAACAAAAGTCTCGAACCGGACATAGAAGGCATTTCGGTTTTGGGGTACAAATTGTCGCGCCAAGCTCCATCAGTCCTTGATTAAAAGAGGAAGGATCTTCTTGGTCTATTAAATCCATGACTACCGTTTCAAAAATCTTTTTTGTACGCGGAATCGCAATATCTTCTTCTATAAGAAGCAATCTCGATATGACACGCATAACATTCCCATCTACGGCATGCTCAGGAACCCCGTAAGCGATACTGAGAACCGCTCCAGCAGTGTACGGGCCAACGCCTTTCAATGTGGAAATCTCCGTTCTATTGGAAGGAACCTCTCCGCCATAATCCGACACAACTTCCCTCACTCCTGCTTGTAAGTTCCTTGCCCGCGAATAATAACCAAGACCTTCCCACATTTTCAATAAATCGTTTTCTTCCGCCCCCGCGAGTGCTTCCATCGTCGGAAAACTTGCGATAAACCGTTCATAATAAGGTATAACGGTATCAACCCTCGTTTGTTGCAGCATCACTTCGGAGACCCAAATGTAATATGGATTCGATGTTCTTCTCCAAGGCAGATCTCTTTTTTCACGACGATACCAGGAAAGAAGCGCTTCGCGGAATTCGTCTTTCTTCACTATTATTTGCATCATTTCCTCCTTATCGCATATGCTTATCATTGAGCACAAACGGGTATTGATATGTATATGGCTTCTAGCTTTCATTCAGCAAATCTTTTTGTACTGAAAGCGAAGCCTCAGCTAAAGAAGTCTCCCACTCTATTATGTGGCGAGATGAATACGAACGAATCTACAGGGAGGAATGAACTGCAATTCCTCCTCGTTGGCCCGGATGTCACAGATTTTGTAGGTAGTGGAACAAGCTCAATTCAAAATCTGGGCGTAATCACTCCGAGGTGTGATTAAAAAAGTCAATCCCATGCTTGGCACGACTGTTTAGGTAAAAGGAGTGATAATTTGGATACTGGAACACATATTGTTATGGGTGTCGCACTTGGCGGCCTCGCTCTGGCAGATCCTGTCGTTTTAACTGATAGTGCGACAATGGGTGCCGTCGTTGCAAGTGTTATCGTCGGCTCACTTATCCCAGATATCGATACCGTATTAAAATTGAGAAATAACGCTGTCTACATACGGCATCACAGAGGGATTACACATTCAATTCCCGCGGTATTATTATGGCCGCTACTTATTACAATACTTATGTCTCTTTTCGTCCCAGAAGCCAACTTCTTACATGTATGGGCTTGGACCTTTTTAGCCGTCTTTCTACATGTCTTTGTCGACATCTTCAATTCCTATGGAACGCAGGCATTACGGCCGTTTTCCAACAAGTGGGTCGCCATCGGAGTCATTAACACATTCGATCCAATTATTTTCATATTACACGCCATCGCGCTAATTATTTGGGCAATGGGGGTAAATCCGGTCTATACGATTTTGACGACATACGTAATAATATTCTTTTATTATTTATTGCGATTTGCGGTCAAATCGGCCGTTAAAAAAGCCGTCTTTTATACCGTCCCCGATGCGACGGAAATTATTATCGCACCGACAATGCGCTTTTTCCAATGGAGAATAGCTGCTTCATCAAAAGAGTGCCACTATGTTGGACGTGCTTACGGTAGATCTGTTAATATTTACGATCGCTTTAAACGGGAACCTATGCCAAAATCCCCTGAAATTGATGTGGCAATGGGCGATAAAAACATTAAAGCTTTCACATCATTTTCACCCATTTACAGATGGTCTATTACCTACATCGATGACATCTGTGAAGTACGCTTAATCGATCTTCGTTACCGTAGCAAAGGCTATTACCCATTTGTTGCTGTTGCACATATTGACAAGGAACTGAACGTCATCAATTCATATACAGGATGGATTTTCTCCGAGGATAAGTTACGCAAAAAACTCAACTTTGCACCTAACTCATGAGACGAAGGTAAGTAAATACAAGTTTCTCTATATGGATTGATGTCTAGACTCCAGACGCCAGCCCCTCGAGTCGCTTCAGTCTCGCTGAAAAGGCAAAGTACGCCTTTATCATCAAGACTTCCAGCAGGGAGGGATTGAACTGCATCCCTCCTACTTGTCGGGGCTAAACGGCGCCTTTCGCTTTTCTTATTTACCTTCTTTTACTGATTTTAGCATGGCAATCGGCAACGCCTCATCCGCACGTTCGCCCCCGAGTCTGTAACCCCAGGCAAAACGTCCTTTTAAGTAGTCGACTTGAAAAAACATTCCTTCGTCCCCGTCAATTCGATACATTTCACCAGGCACAATTGTACTTGGGTCAACTAGATAAGATTGTGCCATAACCATTTTGCGTTGGTACACCGCATACTCATTAAGAATGCCCAATTGTTCGGCTTTGCGCGCTTTTTCACGCAGTCTTCCGATTTCTGTACGTAATTCATGTTCTGTCATTGCACTATATTTTTTTTCAATCTCCATCTTCTTCATTCTCCTTTTTATCAATGAAATGATCAATTCGCTCAAACGGGATACCCTTTTGATACATCGCCTGTTTTACTTTGTCGTTCAAGGTCCGTCCACTAAATTTCGAGCTATAGCGACGCCATGCTTTCTCTCCTATTGAATCGGCGATGGATGTCCATTCATCTTCTTCGCGCTCAAAATTAATATTCGCAAGTGCTTGTTTAATAAGGTCGAAGGAATACCCTTTTCGAAGCAATGCATTTTGGATTTTTTGTTTTAATTGAGCTGGGGCTACAGAGCGGTTTGAATTCGCTGTCTTCTCTGCAAGTTTCGTTGCGATTTTAAGCTGTTCATCTTCCGAATAAGATTCAAGCACTTTAATCTGTAATTCCTTCCCTATCCCTCTTTTATGCATCTCTTGCTGAATTGCTTTGGGACCTTGACCAGATGAATCTTTCCGTGTTTGAAGAAGTGCATCTGAATAGGTTTCATCATTTAGAAACCCAAGGCTTTTCAACTTCACGAGTGCTTCTAGTACAATTGCTTCCCCATATCCCAATTCCAAAAGTTTTTTCTTCACTTCAAACTCACTGCGCATTCTGAATCCAAGATAATGGAGTGCTCGGTTGAATGCTTTCCGGATCTCATCTTCATAGACCATCTCGTCAATCGACCAGTCTTCAAGGGCCATCCCTTTCGTTAAACCGAATTTGACAAGCACCGATTCGTGGACACTATATGCATACTTTTCATCTAGGAAAATATTGTATCGTTCGAGATCTTTTTTCTGTTGTGATATTTTAGTAATAACAGGCACTTTTAACACGCCTCCCTTGCTTTCTTTTTAGTATACATGTTCCGTCCTTGTGCTTCAGCTTAATTGGTTTCAATATAGGGTATAGAATCCTAATGGGGGTGTCGGAAAATGAAAATCGTCATTGCAGGTGGATCAGGTTTTGTCGGACAGAAATTAACGGATACTTTATTGATTGAAGGCCATGAAATCATCATTTTATCCAGAAAAGATAGTAAGATTGATGGCAATATAAAATACGTTAAATGGCTTCAGGAAGATACCTATCCGGAAAATGAAATTATTTCAGCTGATGCCTTCGTCAACCTTGCCGGCGTATCCATCAACGAGGGGCGTTGGACCGCTGAACATCGCAAACAAATCTATGCAAGTCGAATGGAAGCAACCGATGAATTACTGCGAATCATCTCCGCTTTGCAAACAAAACCGGCTGTACTTGTAAACGCTAGCGCAATTGGCATTTATCCCGCATCGGAAGATAATGTTTACACGGAAGAATCACTCGATTATGCGGACGACTTTCTCGGTCAGACTGTAACAGACTGGGAAAAGAAAGCAGTATCAGTCGAATCTGAGGGTATACGCGTCGTATTTATGAGATTCGGGGTCATACTCGGAATAGACGGCGGAGCATTGCCACTTATGGTACTGCCGTACAAATTATTTTCGGGCGGACCAGTCGGCACGGGCAATCAGTGGGTATCTTGGGTGCATATAGAAGATGTCGCACATGCAATTGCTTTTACACTCAGCAATCCACAAGTTTACGGACCCGTAAACGTCACATCACCCTTTCCCAAACGAATGAAGTACTTCGGTAAAACAATCGGTTCAGTGTTACATAGACCACACTGGATACCAGTTCCTTCATTCATAATGAAAATAGTGCTTGGTAAAAAAAGCGCACTCGTTCTAGAAGGTCAGCATGTCTTACCCGAAAAACTACTGAACAACGGTTTTAAATTTCATTTTCCGACGCTAGAGTCTGCACTAAATGATTTGTACAATAAAGACGTATAGTTCGGCTTCATCTGCGCATCCTACCCTAAAAGGAAAGGTGCGTTTTTGATGATAAAAAAACATGGACCAGGTATTTTATTAGCAACTTTCATTGTAATGGTAGGATTTGTTTTTAATCCATTTTCAGCTAAGGCAGATGAATTTCATTGGGGCTTCAAGAAAGCTACAGGGGGGATCCAGCCTAGTGCTGGCGCTGCACTTGATTCAATGCTCGATAAACATGGGGCCATTTATAAAGGAAAGCCTGACGAAAAAATTGTCTATTTGACGTTCGATAACGGCTATGAAAACGGCTATACGGAAAGTATTTTAGATACATTGAAAAAAGAGGACGCTCCGGCGACATTCTTTCTCACGGGACATTACTTAAAAAGTGCTCTCCCCCTCGTCAAACGGATGATTGCGGAAGGCCATGGAATCGGCAACCATACGTATGGACACCCGAACTTGGCCAATCTATCCGAACAGAGAATGGAAGAAGAATGGACTAAATTCGACAAGCTGTTGAATGAAGTAACCGGACTCGAACGGACATACTACACTAGGCCTCCTGAAGGCGTATTCAATGACAAAGTCCTCGCCAAAGGCAACGAACTCGGATACAGGCATATTTTCTGGTCAGTCGCATTCATTGACTGGTACGCCGATAAACCCAAAGGTCGTGACTTTGCTTATGGTGAACTAATGAAACAGCTACATCCCGGCGCCGTCATTCTAATGCACACAGTTTCGCCTGATAACGCACAAGCTTTACCTTCCTTTATCCAAGACGCCAAGAAAGCAGGTTATACTTTCCAAACGCTTGACGATCTTGTTTTGGAATACGAAAACGTCAACTCGATTTTGAGGTAATACGAAATGCGTAAGGCGCCTGCTAGACAAGAACAAAAGCGCAAGCGCCTGTTAAGGAACGCAGCTTATCCACAGTACGTGATTTTATAGTTTCCTAAGCTTAGAAAAAGCGTCCATTATTGGACGCTTTTTCTTATGCTGCAATCGGGCGTTGCTTCAGTTTCCCAATAAAAGAAACAACGAACAACACAGCCAAAAACAATGAAATCAGCAGTAGGAAACTAAACCCGGCATCAAACTCTAGGAAGAGACCACCCAGAAATGGACCTGTCAAACTGCCTAAGCTAAAGAAAATTCCGCATAACAAGTTCCCCGTCGGTAACAGGTGCTTCGGTGTCAAATCGGACATGTACGAAATACCAAGTGAAAAAATAGAACCTGAAAAAAGTCCAGCAACGAAAAACATAACTATAACAGCAGTTATAGATGTTTCCATAGTACTTGCGATGAAAAACGAGATTGATCCACCTCCGAGTGCAGCAAGAAAGACAGGTCTTCTTCCTATCTTATCGGATAGCATACCAAGAGGTAACTGAGAAATAATCCCTCCTACAGAAAATGTGGCTAGAATAATTGTTACAGATGTAAATTCAATGCCATTTCTGAGCGCATATACCGGATACATCGCGTTAAGTGTTGACTCAAGAAAACCGTATCCAAATGGCCCTAGAAAAGCAAGCCAAGCAACAGCCATCGTTCCTTTAAAACGTGCGGAAAGTCGTTCATTATCGGACTTTCCTTTCATAATATCCGGGAAGTCATTTTTCAGCATGAAGACTAGCGACCATGCAAGCATGCACAGTAATCCCGATACAATGAACGGTAAGCCTTCAAACACATTGACAAGTGGCGCGAATAAGGGACCCGCCGCAAATCCGACGCCGAATGACAAACCATAAATCGCAATATTGCGACCCAATCTTTGTTGCGGTGAAAAACTAGTAATCCATGTTTGAGTTGAAAAATGAAGTGCATGGTCCCCGATGCCAATAAACAACCTAAGTACGTACCAAAACACGACGCTTTTCCATAATGGGAACAGCAGTAACGATATAAAAACAAGCATCCCGCCCCCAACAATAATTGGCTTATAGCCAAAACGCCGGAGCGGCGCCTCCATAAACGGTGAAACAAGTAACGTTCCTATGTATAAACCCGTAGCATTCAAACCATTCATTGAACTCGAAATGCCATCCTTTTCGAAGATGGCCGAAATAAGCGGCAACAGCATGCCTTGTGAAAATCCAGAAATCGAGACAATAATAACAAGTATCCAAAAACGGCGCTTCTCTTGTTGTGAAAAAGTATCCATGAATAACCGCTCCCTGCTTTAAAGATCATTGTATAATTTTAGCACATGAAAACGGTGATTACGCAAAAAAATATAAAGGCCCAGTCCATATCTGTTTGTCAGATTACGGCTGAGCCTTTACGTATGAATTGAACCTTCACTTTCCATCTGCATAAGTCGTATTAGTCTCCTGGCACACTGCCAGCGGACACTTACGAATCCCCTCCTTCTTAAATTCTTTCACTTCGTCTTTAACCTGTTCTCGCTACCTTTCTATAATTTTATGTTTACTTCTCACATTTACATTCAAGCAATCACTAACGCTGTCTGTATTTTTTTGAGACTCCACCTCCACAGGACTAAATTTGGGTATAACGATACCTACATTGTTGAGCTTTCTTTTTTTTAATTAAAGTTCTCAACCTCCTTGGTTTCCGTTGTGTTTACCCTTACCGTCATCCTCCCTTTCGTTTGATTAAATGAATCATAGCACATAGATTATGTATTGTAAAGATTATGTTAAAAGGAATATTCAACTACTTGAAAAGGTTCTATTCCCCTTCATTGATAAATTCCGTTTTTTCGTTTACGATTATACTAATGAAAAGAGGTGTACGGATTGGACAAAGCACAAAATAACGGACATGTTGAAGGATTAAAAACTAGGCTTCATCAATTTCTTGAAACGCTGGATACAATTGAACCAGAAACAGCTGACCTTCAGGAAATCGATCAGCTAATAAGTTTGCTAGACGACCTTGAAGAACAGATGGAAAAAATCAAATTAGATAAGTAACAGGCTATAACTACAGGGGGAAATCGAGAATGTACATAGAACAACTTGAAAAAAGCATGTATGATCTCATCTGCGAAACTTCCACGAATCTTCCAAAAGATGTGCGTCGAAAAATCCTTGCAGCAAAAGAGCTAGAAGATGCCGGTACACGAGCAGCAATGAGTCTTGAGACGATTACAAAAAACATCAATATGGCTGATGAAAAAATGTCGCCAATCTGCCAGGATACCGGCATGCCAACATTTAAAATCAAAACACCAGTCGGAGTCAACCAAATTGAAATCAAGGCCGCTGTTAAGCGCGCAATTGTACAAGCCACAAAAGACACTAAACTCCGTCCAAACTCTGTCGACTCACTGACGGGTGATAATAGCGGAGATAATCTTGGTACAGGTGTCCCCGTTGTGAAATTTGAACAATGGGAACAAGATCATATCGAAGTGAAACTGATTCTAAAAGGCGGCGGCTGTGAGAATAAAAACATTCAATATAGCCTACCTGCAGAACTCGACGGACTTGGTCGTGCTGGACGCGATCTTGATGGCATCCGTAAATGTATTTTACACTCTGTTTATCAAGCCCAAGGGCAAGGGTGTTCTGCGGGTTTCATTGGCGTCGGAATCGGCGGAGACCGCGCTTCGGGCTACGAACTTGCGAAAGACCAACTTTTCCGCGAAGTAGACGACCTAAATCCGAATCCGAAACTTGCTGACCTTGAAGAATATGTCCTGGAATCAGCAAACAAACTCGGCATCGGTACAATGGGCTTCGGTGGCGAGGTTACCCTCCTCGGTTGTAAAATTGGCGTCATGCACCGGATCCCTGCAAGCTTCTATGTTTCTGTAGCATATAACTGTTGGGCATACCGCCGAATGGCTGTGGATATCGATGCTGGATCTGGTAATATTACGAACTGGCATTACAATGATGGAGAAAAAATTGCTTTCGCACAAGATGATAATAATCAAGATGAAGCGAAACAAACTGCACGTACTGTCGAGCTCATGGCCCCAATTTCAGAAGAACAGATCCGTGATTTAAATGTCGGCGATGTTGTTAAAATCAGCGGAATGATGTATACAGGTCGTGATGCGATCCATAAATACTTATCAGAAAATGACTCACCTATCGATCTTGATGGACAAATCATTTATCATTGTGGCCCGGTTGTGATGAAAAATGAAGATGGCAGTTATGAAATCAAAGCTGCGGGACCCACAACATCAGCCCGTGAAGAACCATATCAAGGCGACATCATGAAAAAATTCGGAGTGCGTGCTGTTATCGGTAAAGGCGGTATGGGTCCGAAAACGTTGGCGGCTTTAGAAGAACATGGCGGCGTCTACTTAAATGCAATTGGTGGTGCTGCGCAATATTATGCCGACTGTATTAAAGCAGTCGAGGGTGTCGACCTTCTTCAATTCGGTATTCCTGAAGCAATGTGGCATCTGCGCGTTAAAGATTTCACCGCAGTTGTGACTATGGACTCGCACGGCAACAGCTTGCATGCTGATGTCGACAAGTCTTCGCTTGAAAAACTGTCTCAGTTTAAAGAAAAAGTTTTTAGCTAATTGAGTAAGGCATCTTAATGTCGGAGTAATCCCGGCATAAGATGCCTTTTTTTAATTAGACGTTGGTTAATAGTCCGTGAAGTAGAGCGAACTTGCGGAAATCTATACGACAGTCTAAAAACTCTATGAACAATCCACTGAACTGGACGACAGAACTAGAATAATCTGCGGTAAGCCTCACTAACTACTAACTCCCTCATCCCAACCTCCAATACAAAATAGTATCTATTTCTTTTCCAGTTGGATATACTATGTTTATCAACAATAATAATTATCAACTGATATCAATTATCATCTATAAACATTAGTCGGTTCCCATCAATGGGAACCGACTTTCATACTTTAATGAGCCATTTGAAATTGACTATCATTATCAATTAGGAGGTAATAACTGTGACTACTCTCACTGAACAACAGCCAAAAGAAGCTATAACATGGCCAGCACATCTTGAATTGATTGCTGCGATTCTATCAGGTGCACTAATTCTTACAGCTTGGATAAGTGGTAAGTACGGATTGGAAACCCTTTCTGTCCCCCTCTATATCACCGCCTTTATTATAGGTGGATTCGCCAAAGCGAAGGAAGGTATTGAAGATACGATTAATGACAAGGAACTGAATGTCGAGATGCTAATGGTGTTCGCAGCAATCGGTGCTGCATTTATTGGATACTGGGCGGAGGGAGCGGTCCTTATTTTCATCTTTGCACTCAGTGGTGCGCTTGAAAGCTACACGCTAAATAAAAGCCATAAGGAAATCTCCGCACTTATGGAATTACAGCCTGAAGAGGCGTGGCTCCTTCAAGAAGATGGTACTGCTATTAAAGTGGCGACCTCTTCCCTAATGGTCGGATCCATTCTACTCGTCAAACCAGGTGAAAGGGTTCCGGTCGACGGGAATATCACTTTTGGTGTTTCTTCCATCGATATGTCTGCCGTTAATGGAGAATCCATTCCCGTCACAAAAGAAATCGGCGACGAACTATTCGCCGGTACAGTCAATTTAAGCGGTGCTATCCAAATAAAAATGACAAAGCCTAGTTCTGAAACACTTTTCCAAAAAATCATTACACTTGTTCAAAGTGCCCAAAGCGAGAAATCACCTTCACAGCAATTTATAGAACGATTTGAAGGAACGTATGTAAAAGCCGTTATCATCATGGTACTAATCATGATGGTTGTGCCTCATTATTTGTTTGGATGGGATTGGATGACTACGCTCTATCGGGCAATCGTCCTGCTCGTCGTTGCATCTCCGTGTGCGCTAGTCGCATCTATTATGCCAGCGACACTTGCCGCGGTCTCTAACGGAGCAAAGAAAGGCGTTCTATTCAAAGGTGGTGTCCATCTAGAGCATTTGGGTTCACTTAAAGCGATTGCTTTTGATAAAACCGGTACTTTAACGAACGGTAAACCAATTGTCACAGACTTCTATGTACGTGATGGCGCAGATCCAGATGCAACACTAACGATGCTTGCAAGTATTGAATCCCAATCGAATCATCCACTTGCTGTCGCGATTACAAAATATGCGGTCAATAAAGGAATAACCTTGGACCGAAATCTTCACATTAAAGATGTACCTGGCCACGGTATCCGGGCAATTATTGATACACAAGAATTTCTCGTTGGAAATCCACGTTTTGTCGGCAAAGAATTGACAGAGGAATTTCAGCAAGGCGTCGCCCTCTCTCTTGCCGATGAAGGTAAAACAATTATCTTCATGAAAGATGCTAAAGGTATTATCGCTGCGGCAGCACTAAGAGATTCGTTGCGCCCCGAGGCCATCGAGGCCATCACACAATTGAAAAAATCAGGTATTTTAACAATCATGTTAACAGGTGATAATGAAAAAACTGCTGCCGCTATTGCGAAACAGGCCGGACTCGATTCATACGTTGCAGAATGTCTGCCGGAAATGAAAGTCAATCATTTGAAACGCCTCCTGATCGACTACAAAAACGTAGGTATGGTCGGTGACGGGATCAATGATGCACCTGCACTTGCTACCGCAACATCAGGTATCGCAATGGGTGAAGGTACCGATGTTGCACTTGAAACAGCCGATATCGTTCTAATGCAAAATGACTTGAGACGTATCTCTTATACCATCAAGTTATCTCGTAAAATGCAGCGGATTGTGAAACAGAATGTCTTGTTCTCCATTTCAATCATTTTGGTGTTAATTGTTTCAAACTTCCTGCAAGTCGTTGATCTGCCGCTTGGCGTTATCGGCCACGAAGGTAGCACTATCCTTGTCATTTTAAACGGGCTTAGGATGCTGAATCACATTGAATAATTCATTTATATCTCTCTAACGATATAATTGGAATAGAGATCCCCTTGTAAGGCGCCTTCGCTCCGTTTATATAGGTATCCACTCGTTCAACATATATAGAAAAAAAGCAATGCGTCATTGTTACATGACTGCATTGCTTTTTGCTTTTGCTCTTTTCAACTGAGTCCTCTCAAATGTGACGGCATTCAGCTGTCCGCCCAGTATCAGAATTATAGCTGAGAAATATAACCACATCATTAATACAATAATTGCTCCGATACTACCATATGTACCCGAATAGCTTCCGAAGTTATTGACATAGTATGAGAATCCAAATGATGTCAGAATCCAGCCTACCGTAGCAAATAATGCTCCTGGCAGCACACTTATAAAGTGAATTTTTAAGTTAGGTACCAGCCAATAAATAAGTGAAAACACGAAGAAGATTAGTACAGGCGGCAATACCCAGCGCAAACTACCCCACAAAGTGATGAATCCATCTTCAAGTCCCATATAAGAGAATACTAGTACGCCAATCTGTTGCCCGAACACTGGTAATACAAGGGCGACTACCAACACGGCGACGAGTAAGATAGTAAAGACAACCGACATACCGCGGGCCACGATGAACGAACGTGATTCCTCCGTAAAATAAGATCGGTTCAAAGCTTTCGTCAGTGCGTTCATTCCTTTAGATGCTGACCACACCGTCGCAAGTATCCCAAATGATAGTAAACCACCATTGCGGTTTTGCAAGATTTCTTTTAATGTGTCCTCGATTAGCGTAGCAACGCTCTCTGGTGCATAGTCTCGAATCAATAAGAGAACTTCCGCTTGGTTAAAGTTTAGATAAGGTAACAATGTCATTATAAAGATTAGTAGGGGAAATAGGGACAAAAGGAAAAAGAAGGCGAGTTGCGAGCCAATGCCCGTCACGTCGACTTTTTTTATCCGGACAAGCAGTTCTTTGAAAAATCCATTTGTTGTCGTGACATCAAATTGCTCAAGTTCACCTTCTTTTACATCATCCAAAAACTTCATGGCTGCGGAGTCTGCCATAAAGCCATCCATCTTCTCCTTATACTTGCTAGTTTTCTCTTCTTGGATCGGTGTAGGTGTTGAACGTTCATCATTCTTCAAACTTTCGTCACCCCTTTCAATACAGTTTACTTTTAAAACCGACACTATATTCCTATGGTGTTTCACTAACAATTGACTTGTATTCATCTTTCGATTCAACAAATGCATCCTTTGTGTCCATGACTAAACCTTTAACTTGTGGCGTAAGTGCTTTTAACTCTTCTACTTGTGCTTTAATATATGATGCATCGTCCGATAGTTGTTCAAAGACAGACTTATACTTGTCTTTCTTCTCTTCCAATTTCCATCTTAGCACATCAGTATTTTTCGCATAATACTTCATTTCCGATATACAATTATTTGATTTCTTTACGATATGTTTCCGCGTACTCCGATCGAACATACTTACAACCGCACCCGTAAGTGCACCAACAATAATAAACGTACCAAATTTGCTATTCCCCATTATAAGCCCTCCAATTCAAACTCTTTCGCATATACAATTATACCCCAGCTAAAGGAAATACAAACAAATTGTCGAATTTAAAAAATAAAGCTTGACGAATGATGATAATTTTCGGAATATTGACAATAGGGATGACGAATTAGAGAGACTGAGAGGATGTGAGCTAAAAGGGAATAGGGGTTCACGAAAAATAAATTACTTGGGGGTAATGAAATGGATGGATTAACAGCTTTTTTGGATAAGGCCAGCGGATTTATTTGGGGACCGCCTTTGCTTATCCTTCTCGTCGGAACAGGTATCTTTTTAACATTAAGACTAGGACTTATTCAAATACGTATGTTGCCTTATGCACTAAAACTCGTTTTCTCAAGAAATCAGGATAAAACATCAGAAGGTGATATTTCTCACTTCCAGGCACTGATGACCGCGATGGCCGCCACAGTCGGCGTGGGGAACATCGTCGGAGTTGCAACAGCAATTTACTTTGGTGGTCCAGGCGCTGTGTTCTGGATGTGGATGGCCGGATTCTTCGGGATGGCTACAAAATATGGAGAAGCAATTCTTGCAGTTAAATATCGGGTCAAGGATGCCAATGGACAAATGGCGGGCGGACCAATGTACTATCTTGAACACGGTCTGAAAATGAAATGGCTCGGCGTCTTATTCGCTATTTTTGGCGCGATTGCAGCATTTGGAATCGGTAACGGAACACAATCGAAAGCAGTTGCCGATGTCTTGAATTCAACGTTTAGTGTTCCCCATTGGATTACAGGACTTGTTCTTGTTGTCTTAGGCGGAATGGTTATTATTGGAGGCATTAAAACGATTGGTAAGGTTACATCGTTTTTCGTCCCGGTTATGGCAGGTTTCTATTTAATAGCAGGTTTAATCGTAATGATTTTGAACTTCAACTTGATTCCAGAAGCTTTTGCAACGATATTCAAATTTGCGTTTACTGGTGAAGCAGCTGTTGGGGGCGCAATCGGTGCGGCAATCCGTTTCGGGGTAGCACGTGGTCTCTTCTCCAATGAGGCAGGTCTTGGATCTGCTCCGATTGCTGCTGCTGCAGCTAGAACAGACTTACCAGGTCGTCAAGCACTCGTTTCCATGACACAAGTATTATTCGATACCCTAATCATCTGTTCAATTACCGGGGTAACAATCGTCATGTCTGGCATGTGGAAAGACAAGAGCATTGAAGCCGGCTCTCTCACAGCTGCCGCCTTCGGCGAGTTCCTTGGAGGTGCTGGGCCGATTGTTGTTGCAATCGGATTAATATTCTTTGCAACATCAACAATTTTCGGTTGGGCTTATTACGGCGAGAAGTGTTTCCAATACCTATTCCCGAATCCTAAAGTTCTAATCTACTACCGTATTGTATTTATTGGAGTCATCTTTGTTGGTGCTACAGCAACTCTTGATGCTGTTTGGTTATTCGCTGACGTAATGAACGGACTCATGGCAATACCAAACTTAATTGGACTTCTCGGGTTATCTGGGGTCATCGTCTTTGAAACAAAACGCTTCAATGCAAAACTCAAAGAGGAAAGAGAAGCAGCAAAACGAGGTTGATTTCCAATTCTATTTGACAGTCCGGGAGAATAATGAAATGATAGGTCCAAAGCTTATCGAAAGGTGGACTATACTATGGATTTATCTAACCCAACACCAGAAAATGTTTCTTATATGATCGACAAAATTACAGAAAAACTTCGTATGGTTAATTCTGCCGCTATGAATCCGGAGAATTTCAGCACATCTAAATATGATGATTTGTACTATATGTACAAAATGGTCATGAAACGCACTAACATTACACCAAATGAAATGCAGGCAATTGCAGCTGAACTTGGTACGCTAAGAAGTTAAGCAATCAAAAAAGATTCACCGGTATGAATTTACCGGTGAATCTTTTTTCTTTGGATGAATTTATTCAAATGCAGTTCCATCTTCTAGTACAAGTGGCTGGATCAATACTTCTACCCGACGGTTTTTACTTCTTCCATCAGCTGTTTCATTTGATTCGATTGGCTGAAACTCGCCGTATCCTTTCGCACTGAATAAAAGTGGATTGATCTCTTCATTTCTCACAATACTTTTCAAGAAATTCACCGCTCTCATTACACTAAGCTCCCAGTTCGATTGAAATTGAGCATTTCCAATCGGAACATTATCCGTGTGGCCAGTGACGACGATATGACGAGGTGGGTCAAAAACAAGAAGTTCCGCAATATCATCTGCAATCCCTATATATTCAGGATTGATATCTGCCATTCCTGGACTAAAGAGGATACTGTCTCTAATTGTCACTAATAACCCTTCATCCGTCAGTTTGGTTTCGAACTGATTCTCCAGTTCATTCACTGCAATATACTCATCTACTCTATCTTGAATTTCAGTAAGTGACTTCTGATCTTCTATATAGGATGTATTCTCATTGTTGGTACCAATTGAATCCTTCGGTATCGGCACAGGTGTAGGAGCTGCATTATCCATCACACCTTGTCCACCATCAAATATTTCACTGAACACTGCTGACATCTGTTTAAGTTTGACTTCATCTACCGAGCTTGAGGCAAATAGTACGATGAATAACGCGAGAAGAAGAGTCATAAGGTCGGAGTATGGCAACAGCCATGACTCATCTATATGGTGGTCATCCTTTTTTCTCTTACGTCTCTTCGACAAACTCCCCATCCCCCTTATCGCTATTCTTTGTAACAGCCAGCTTTCTGCGTTCTTCCGCAGACAGATATGAGGACAGCTTCTGCTCAATAACACGCGGTGCTTCCCCTTCAAGAACGGAGAGGACCCCTTCAATCATCATTTTCTTCTGTCTTACTTCTTCGTGCGATTTACGTTTTAATTTATTCGCAAATGGATGCCAAAGCACATATCCAGTAAAAATACCAAGCAACGTCGCAATAAATGCTGCGGAAATCGCATGACCAAGCGCCTCGATATCATTCAAATTCCCAAGTGCTGCAATAAGACCTACGACTGCTCCTAGAACACCCAGTGTTGGTGCGTATGTGCCCGCCTGCGAGAATATTTGTGCTCCGGCAGAATGCCGATCTTCCATAGCTTCTACTTCTTCACTTAGCACATCACGGATATAATCGGCATTTTGCCCATCAATTGCGAGGCCCAATCCATTTTTCAAAAATGGATCATTAATTTCGTCTGTTTTTGCTTCAAGCGATAATAGTCCTTCACGTCGCGCAATATCTGCCCAACTTGAAAACATACGGATGATATCGGAATCGGAAGCAAGTTTCTGTTCTTTAAAAAGCACGCCAAATAATTTGGGTACACGTTTCAACTCATTCATTGGAAAGGCAATGATAACAGCCGCAAGCGTTCCTACAAGTATTATTAGTATAGCTGCCATATTAAATAAGCTATCTACCGGGACACCTTTCATCGTCATACCGACAAGAAGCGCAACAAACCCTAATACTAGACCAATTACTGTTGATAAATCCATAAGTTGACCCTCCAAGTATTCCATTCTTCTTCTTATTTCGGCATCTCCGGCCTATTCTTTAGGTGAACAGAAGTAATAAATATATGCAAGTTTTCATACTGTCACAATTTATCCTGTAAAAACCCTAATGGCTAAACTAACAATCCGTGGAGATGAAGATTAACTTTTTCAATACATTTGACGTTGCAGGCCGGGCCTATAAATTGGTACTATTATAGAAGATAGAGGAAGGAGTTTTTATTTATGTCTACTTTCGAAAAACAATTATCCCGCTATGCTGAACTTGCAGTAAAGGTTGGGGTCAATATTCAACCAAATCAATACCTTTATATCAGTGCTTCAACAGAAACAACGGAATTTGTCCGTCTTGTAACTGAAAAAGCTTATGATGCGGGTGCACGTCAAGTATTTGTTGATTGGTCCGATGACACGATTTCCCGACTGCGTTATGAAAAAGCTCCAGCTGATTCTTTTGCTGAATTCCCTGAATGGAAAGTAATGGAACGCGAAACACTTGCAGAAAAAGGTGCTGCATTCATGAGTATCGTGTCCCAAAGTCCTGACTTATTAAAAGGAATTGAGCCATCGCGCATTGCCGACTCACAAAAAGCCACTGGACAGGCACTCGACAAATATCGGCAGTATGTACAGTCTGATAAAATCAGCTGGACAGTCATCGCCACCCCTTCAAAAGCATGGGCAGCAAAAGTGTTCCCAGAGCTCCCAGAAGAAGAACAGATTTCGGCACTTTGGACTGCAATTTTTAAAGCAGTACGTACAGACAAGCAAGACCCAGTGCAAGAGTGGATCAATCATGACAACCATCTGCATGCCAAAGTCGATTACTTAAATAACAAAAGATACCGCAAACTTCATTACAAAGCGCCAGGTACTGACCTGATTGTTGAATTGCCCGAAGGTCACTTGTGGTGTGGAGCCGGTAGCGTCAATGAGAAGGGAGATACTTTCATGGCTAATATGCCAACAGAGGAAGTATTCACTGTCCCTCTAAAAACGGGCGTCAACGGCTTTATATCAAGCACAAAACCGCTAAGCTATGGTGGAAATATCATCGATAACTTTAAATTAACATTTAAAGATGGACGAGTAACTGAGATTTCAGCCGAACAAGGTGAAGAAGTCTTGCAACGTCTAATTGATACAGATGAAGGTGCAAAACATCTTGGTGAAGTCGCACTTGTTCCACATGCTTCACCGATTTCCCAATCGGGTCTGCTTTTCTATAATACATTGTTCGATGAAAATGCATCGAATCATTTTGCGCTCGGCAGTGCCTATTCATTTTGTATTGAGGGTGGCAAAACGATGGCACGTGAAGAGCTTGTAAAGCATGGTTTAAACCAAAGTATCACACATGTCGACTTCATGGTTGGTTCTGGGGAAATGGATATTGATGGAATTAATGATGATGGCTCTTCAGAACCTGTGTTCAGCCATGGCAACTGGGCTTTCTAATAATCGTCACAATTAGGTAAAACATTTCATGAACCCCTTAAATAATTTGGGTTTTTACTGTATACTGATGATAGTACCTAAACTAATAATTTTGAGAGGGGTCATATATATGGGCTTGATGTTCACTACAGTTATCGGCTTTATGGTTTGCCTTGGTATAACAGCTATGTTCACAATGCACTTTCTGTCTTCGGCTATGATTTCCGCCGATTCTTCAACAATTGATCCAAAACCAGACACAAACTTCTAAGAGTTGCCTTTAGGCAGCTCTTTTCTTTTTACATATTTTCAAGTATGATAAATAAAAACTTACAGAATGGGAGTATACGATGACAATTCTTTCAGAAATACTTGATTTTAATGATACATTTGTAGCTGAAAAACAATATGAACAATACGCAACAACAAAGTTTCCCGATAAGCGAATTGTAATATTAACATGTATGGATACAAGACTGACTGAGTTGTTGCCTAAGGCGATGAACTTAAAAAATGGCGATGCTAAAATTATTAAAAGCGCCGGTGCAGTCGTCACACACCCATTTGGCGGCATTATGAGAAGCTTGCTTGTAGCAGTTTATGATTTGCAAGCTGATGAAGTTTACATTGTCGGGCATCACGATTGTGGAATGAGTGCTGTCGATACAGGTCTCATTATAGAAAAAATGGTCCATCGCGGGATTGATAAAAATATCTTTAAAACTCTCAAGTACTCCGGTGTAGACATGGAAGATTGGTTACATGGGTTTGGCGATGTGACGGAAAGCGTCAAGATGAGTGTGGATGCTGTACGAAATCATCCCCTTATGGACAAAAAAGTAGCCGTTCACGGACTTGTCGTCCACCCTAATACTGGGAAGCTCGATATCATCATAGATGGCTATATGCACAATTCCAATGATTAAAATCGACGCATTTCCCGGGAAATAAACAAAAGCCGATTCCTATTTACAGGAATCGGCTTTTTATTTTAGCTATTAATTTCCGCAATGCGGTCTTACCCTTTCAAAAATCATCCTCCACAATAGCGTAGATATAATGGTCTTCCCAGACACCATTGATATAAAGGAGTTTGCGCAGCAGTCCTTCTTGGAAGTACCCAGACCTCTCCAGTACTTTTAACGAGCCGCTATTACGGGGTGAGACATATGCCTCGATCCGATGTAAAGCGACTTTATCGAATGAAAAATTAGTAACAAGACGAACCGCTTCCGTACCAATTCCCCTACCCGTTTCACGCTCATCGATTGAATAGCCGACAAAACCACTGGAAAAAGGAAGTCTTTTAATACTGTAAAGCGAGATATGACCAATTAGCCTACTTGTTGCCTTTTCGAAGATACCGAAGTTATATTCCCTTCGGTCCCGCATTTGATAAATTGACTCCCTTATTTTCTCTCTTTGGACAGCCACGGTAAAATAACTACTTTCGTGCCGCGGTTCGAAAATAGACCAGTATTCTTTATTAGCGCTAAGTAATTCCGTGAAGCTAAATGCGTCTTCCTCTGTCAATATTCGTAAATAACAAGTTTGCCCTTCAAGCAAAATCAATTCATATTCACCCTTTTACCGAAGTAAGTTCCAAGAACTCCTCAACATCTTTTATGCATAACGCTACGCCTTTTGCCCAAAACTCTTGTTTCGTAATATCCTCACCAAGATGCTTCATCGCAAGGTCTTCAACACTCATAACCGCAGTGTCCCGTAAAAGCGCCATATATTTCTGTTCAAATCCTTCTCCATCTTCTAAAGCTTTTGCATAGATGCTAAGGGAGAACAAATAGCCGAATGTGTACGGGAAATTATAGAATTGCACGCCCGTAATGTAGAAATGGAGTTTCGACGCCCAGAAGTGTGGATGTACCGTATTAAGAGCGTCTCCGTAAGCTTCTTTCTGCGCTTCTGCCATTAACTCGTTCAATCTTTCAGCCGACACGATGCCATTTCTTCGTTCTTCATAAAATCTCGTCTCAAAAAGGAATCTCGCATGGATATTCATAAAGAATGCAACACTACGTTGAATTTTATCTTCCAGTAATGCAATCTTTTCATCCTTCGTTTCCGCGGCTTTTACAGCAGCATCTGCGACAATCATCTCTGCAAATGTCGATGCCGTTTCAGCTACGCCCATCGCATATTGGCGGTTCATCCAATGCACTGGACGCAGTGCATATGAATGGAACGCGTGACCCAATTCATGGGCAAGTGTTGCAACGTTCGACATTGTTCCGCTGTAAGTCATGAAGATACGGGATTGTTCGGATGCTGGCATACCCGTACAAAAACCACCTGGACGTTTATTCGGGCGATCTTCCGCTTCGATCCAGCTATCTTCAAACGCCTGGCGAGAAAAGGCTTCCAATTCAGGACCAAACTCTCCAAAGTGTTTTAGGATGAATTCTGCACCTTCTTGATACGACATCTTCTTTGTTGATGCTGTAACTGGCGCATCAATGTCATACCAGTTCATTTTGTTAGTACCTAGCATTCTCGCTTTGACTTGCAAGTATTCTACAAACGGGGCTTTATTTACACCAATTGCTCCCCACATTGCATCAAGTGTCTCTTCGCTCATTCTATTTCGGAGGAGTGGCTCTTTCAATACTGAATCCCAACCACGTTTTTTGTATACTTCAAGCCTAAAACCCGCAATATGATTTAATGCAGATGCGAAGAAGTCCTCTTTTCCTTCCCAAGCTTCTTCCAACGCTTCAAATGAGCGCTTTCGCACATCTGCATTCTCATGCGAACTTAGGTTATTTGCCTGCCCAACGGAAAGTTCTTTCTCTTCTCCGTCCAATTCGATTTTGATTTTAATGTCACCAACGAGCATGTCGTATAACTGTCCCCACCCATGATAGCCGTCTACGCTTAGCGAAGTGATCAAACTCTCTTCTTCTTCAGACAGTTTCAGGTTGACCTCATCACGCCATTCATTCAGTACAAATGCAAATTCCTTCAGTTCATCCGATTCCATTAATCCATTCCATGTATCCTCATCTGCTTTTGCCAGCGTTTGTCGGATTTTAAGCCCGATTGTAGAAAAACGTGCCCCAAGGGAGCCGGTTTCGCCTTGCAGTTGCAATGCTTTTTTATCTGTTGTATCCGCCGCAAGGAAACACCCAATAACGGCACCTGCCTGTGACAGGTCAAGTGCAACCTCTTTTAATGATTCAATAAGGTTTACAACTTCTTTTGACGCACCAGCTGACTGAGGAACTTCAAATGCAGAAGCCGTTTCTTCTAATGAACCTAACTTTTCTTTTACGCTATCCAAATGTGTCCGTAGTTCTGTCGATCCACTTCCACCTTTAAAGAAAACGTCAAGATCCCATACTTCAGAATACGTTTTTTGCGTCACTATTATTCCCCCTTAATTCATTCAAAATTTTCTAAAAACACAACTTGATTATAACATGAATTTTCGGTATGCGAAATAATGCAATTGTGACGGAAGGTTCATACTTTCCTTCGCAGGTTCCACCATTCCTCTGTATACTATTCAGTAGGAGGATTTAAATATGTTTAGAATTATAATTATGACCTTTTCGCTCATTGCGGTCGTTCTAGTCAATGCAGCTGCGAATATAATGCCTATCAATGGAAAAACAACCGGGCAAATCTCTAATAGTTTACCGGTACTATTTACACCTGCAGGATATACCTTTTCAATTTGGGCAGTTATTTATCTGCTTCTCGCTATCTGGTTATACGGCTTTATGCGCAACACAGTAAACATTAATCATGCATTATTCAATCGGAGGGTAGTTTTGTTTGTGCTCAGCTGCCTATTAAATATCACTTGGATTTTGCTTTGGCATTTTGGTTTCTTCGGATGGACAATTATTATCAACCTGCTTCTTCTTTTAACACTGTTAACCATTTATTTTACTTATTCTATAAAAAATAGTCATATTCATGGTAGAGTTCCGATTGCTGTCTATCTAGGATGGGTTTTTGTCGCGACCATTGCAAATATCAGTTACGTCCTTACTTTGCATGAATGGTCTGGTTGGGGACTAAGTGACCCGCTATGGACCGTCATCTACTTGACTATCGCAACCGCTATTGCACTTCATTTTTTATACCATTACGCGGATATAGCATTTAGTGCTGTCTTCATATGGGCATTTATAGGTATCACTGTAAAAAACGGTGCTGATGAACTATTCGTCTCTGCCGCAGCCCTATTTCTTGCAGCTACAATCGCAGGATTCATGTTCTTCAGACGAAAGTCATTCACACCTAAATAAAAGTGCAAGACGCTGTTTAGCCCCGACAAGCGCTGAAAGACTTGAAGACAAAGGCGGTCTTTGCCTTTTCGGCAAGACTGAAATTAAAGGAAGGCAGTCTAAAATCGCGACATCCTGTCGCAACAAGGAGGGATGTAGCTCAATCCCTCCCCACTGCATGACCCACTTCGTGTGGGCCCAGGGGCTGACGTCTGGAGTCTAGACATCGATCCATGTAGAACAACTTATACTTTCTTACCTTTAAAAAAATCGCCGTCCTCCCACATTGGGCAGAACGGCGATTTTCTATTTTCTCTCTAAAAGACGCGGTGCTGTAGTGAATAATATTGACGCAACAATTGCTGATAATATTATTGAAGGTATCATGTAACTTGCATTGTATACGAGTGAATAGAGCCATACGGGCTGTCCCTCAGGTGCATAAGATGCAAAAAATACAATTCCACCAATGAAGTGAATCAAGTATCGAAGTAGGCCACCGATAACTGTCCCCACAACGATTGCTGTAATCATTGAGCCTTTGTTGCCTTTTACTTTACTACTTAACAGCCATGCAAGTGTAACACCTGCCACTCCAACCAACGTGTACGCCACGAAGTAATCAAGCGCAGCCTGTATTATATTAAAGACATAGCCTCCCATCATCAGTTGCAATAACCCGCTGACGAAGCCAGTCAGCATACCGCCTGCAATCCCCCATCTAAATGCCATGACAACAATCGGCAACATTGACAGCGTAACCGAGCCACCCTGTGGCATTTTAAAACCAATCTGATCAAGTACAAATGAAATTGCACCTAAAATAGCTATTTCAAGTAAAAGTTGAAGTCTTTTCCGATCCAAATTAATTCATCCCTTTCCTAGCTCAGCGAAAGATGTGGGCATAAAAAAAGACATCCCGAAATAGATGGGACATCGAATATGTCAATTTCCATCCACATTCCTACGCAAGAATAATCTTACAGGTTCTAAGGGTCAGGACGTGCTGTCCAATCTCAGCCAAATAGGCTCCCCCTGTGGTTCCAGTAATTTAGTTGTCTAGTTCATTGTATAAGATGGGGATCCTATAAGCAAGATGATTAACAGGGATGATAATTATCCTACATATGTTGAAATTAAGAATTCCATTAAATTCGCTGCGGCGCTAGGAGATGCCGCCAATCTCAGGCTCCAGTTAACCCTTGTATGGCCTCTTCGCCAAGTTTAATCTAGGGATTCATTTACTCAATATATATAGTTAAACTAAAATGGAGGGATTCGTGTGTCGAACAATAAACTGTTAGCCGCCCTATGCTACTTTAGTGTCTTCTTCACCCCTTTACTTATACCCGTCATTATTTATTTCGTTTCGGATGACCGTGAAGTAAAACACCATGCCAAGCGCTCTCTCGTTTCACATCTTGTTCCTGTCGTACTTCTTATTGCAGGATTTATCATTTTTTCTTTTTCAATGTTTTCCTTTACCTACGACCTGAATGTAATGCCTAGTGATAACTTTGGTTTTTGGCAATTAACACCTGTCTTATTCATGCTAGTTTATGGAGTTTTGCTCATAGCAATTCTAATTTGGAATGTTTTTCAAGGTGTTAAAGTATTGAAGTGAATGTTTATAAAACCACCTATTCGGGAAAAAAGTAACAAATGCTGTGTTTAGGAGTGATTCGTAATGAATATTGGAAAATTATTAAAAACCGCTATTAAATTGGCGCCTATCGTCTATCCGATTGTTCGCAAAGTAATGAAAGAAAAAAAAGTAACAAGCACGACAATCCCAAAGAAATAATTCGACAGTCTGCAAACGTTTTTTAAGTTTGTAGGCTTTTTTGTTCAGCTCCATATGATATAGTATGGTATGGAAAAGAATGAACGGAAGAAAGGATTTGAACATAATGATTGCAAAAACTGAACAGGAAATTGAAGCGTTAAAGAAAATCGGCAAAATTGTTGCTGAAATCAGGGAAGCGATGAAAGAAGCAACTGTCCCTGGTAAAACGACGAAAGAAATTGATGACATCGGCGGTCGCTTATTCGAAGAAAAAGGTGCAATTTCAGGTCCTATCGCAGAATATGATTTCCCTGGATTTACATGCATCAGCGTCAACAGTGAAGTTGCCCATGGCATGCCTGGTTCCCGCGTGATAGAAGATGGAGATCTTGTTAATATTGACGTCTCAGGTTCCTACAATGGTTATTTTGCTGACACTGGCATTTCATTTGTTGTCGGTACACCCGATAATAAGAAACAACAATTATGTGATGTGGCTAAGAGTGCATTTGAACGTGCAATGACAAAAGTTAAAGCAGGTTCAAGCTTAAACCAAATTGGTAAAGCAGTTGAACGCGAAGCAAAAGAAAATGGCTTAAAAGTCATCAAAAACTTGACTGGCCACGGCATCGGTAAAGCGTTGCACGAAGAACCTTCGCATGTACTCAATTATTATGACGCATGGGATAAGACGCTTCTAAAAGAAGGAATGGTTCTCGCAGTTGAACCGTTTATCTCTGAAAAAGCAGAGCATATTATTGAATCAGGGGATGGCTGGACGTTCATTACACCAGACAAATCTCTTGTGGCTCAAATCGAACATACAATTATCGTCACAAAAGGCGAACCAATTATTTTGACGCAACTATAATTAGTGCCTAATGCGTTCTTTCAATATATATAAAAAAGGGCTGTCCCTGGAAATCCAATGCACTTGGATTCCTGGATAGCCCTTTTTATTATTGTCTAGATATGTGGTAATAAAGTATTCCATTAAATTCACTACGGTGCTAGGGGATGCCTTCACTCGATTTATATAACTATTTTCCCACGTCTATTGATTAATCAAAAATCACCAGTGAATAACATGATCACCTACTGGGCGCTACTTGTATTCACAACAGGATTACCGAAAAAAGTGTAGCTAGAAGTGACAGAGTCACTTCTAGCTACACTTGCCTCATGGTAAATGTGTCGTGAATAGTTTGCCGAAAGCGAACCGGAAATGATTCAGTGAAAACGGATTTTTTAAGCCCTATTCACCAGTATTTTATGCAAATAAATGGTTAATCAGCACACGTGCAATTTTCCCGACATATATAGATCCCTTGCGCTTGTCTTATTTCTTTTTAGGAGCTGCAATTGTTTTTGAATTTCCTTCGGCAAGATGGCCTTTATACCATACTTTTTGAACCGTTTTAATTCCTTTAGTCAGCTTACGATAATCTCGTTCTTCTGGGTACGACAACAATGTCAATACTTCCCCATCTCCGCCTGCTCGTCCAGTTCTGCCTGAACGGTGTAAATATTGCTCAACCGTATGTGGCACGTCGATGTGAATAACATGTGTTAAGCCATCAATGTCTAGCCCTCGTGCCGCAAGATCAGTTGCTATCAAAATCTTCAACTCGCCTTTACGGAAACTTTCCAATGTTTGCTGTCTCTCAAATTTCGTCATTTCTGAATGAAGAACCGCAATTGGTGCTTCGTTATACCTAAGCTTCATTTCTTTCATGCGAAGCTGATCCACATTATTAATAAATGCAAGAGCACGAATTCCATTCAAATAAGAAATCCCACGCAATACATCCGTTTTGTCCCGTGCATCCGTTTTCACAAATGAATGAACGACCTTACCCGATTTCGGCATTTCTTCCGCTCCAACTTGGATGCGGATTGGATCATTCATAAACTTGCTAGCAACAATTTCAATTTCATCTGTAATTGTCGCAGATACGGCAATAACTTGTCTTTCCGGATTTGCCGCTTCAATCATATTTTTCACAACGACACGATGATCACGCGCTAAAAGCTGATCGCCTTCATCAAGAACAATGTGACGAATATCATGCATTTTCAACTTTCTGACCTTGATAAGTTCAGCCAATCGACCAGGTGTTCCAACAACAATTGTTGGTTTTTTCTTCAATTGTTCAATCTGACGCTGCATATTGGCCCCGCCAATTAGTTGTGTAACCGTGATACCAGTTCCTGTTACCCATTCTCTGATAACATTAACGATTTGCATCGACAGTTCCTGTGATGGTGTTATAATCAGCGCCTGCGTTTGTTTTTTATCGCCATCAACCAATTGCAAAAGTGGCAATACAAATGCAAGTGTCTTGCCCGAACCCGTCGGTGACTCTGCAACGATATCTTTACCTGCCAGCATTTCAGGAATCATTTTCTCCTGGATTGGCATTTCGTACTCAAACTTCCATTTTTCTTTAAACATTTCGTCCATATTTTCTAAGAAGGACATCATTATCCCCACTTTCACTCTATTCCTTTCAGTTTATCATAATAGGCTCTGCTACACTCTATTTCTGACAAAACTGATTAAGGTTTTTTCCGTGCGTTGACACGCTGTTCGAACGCGTATGCATAGCCTATTAATTCAGGTTCAGTAAATGCTTTCCCTGAAAATGTAATGCCAAACGGTTCACCTGCCTCGGAATAGGCTGCTGGAACAGTAACAGATGGGAAACCCGCTGCCGCTCCGAAACTGCATCCATGATCTTGTGGAAATACTAGCGCTTGAATAGCATGCTCATCAAGTGCTTTGCCAAGTGCGATGTCCCCTGCCAAATGACGATTGCGGAGAAGTGCCTCTATATAAGCCCTTTCCGTCAGCGTTCCACTTGTTCGCTCCACTTTTTCCAGCATCACTTGACCGAATTTCAATGTTTCTTCTGCATGCTCATTGTTGAAGTTGATAATATCGGACAATGTACGAATCGCATTTGTTGCAGGTGTCTTCCCTAGATACGCATTCAAGGTCGCTTTAAATTCATAGAGAAGCACATTATAACCGAGGTCATTTTCCATTGTCCCTAATTCTACATCATCTATTATTACAGCACCTGCTGCCTCAAGTTCTTTGAGCGCGGCATCGAAAAGGTTCAAACGTTCCGTTGATGCTTCTCGTTCGAAAATCGTTCGTGCAACGCCAAGACGAACACCTTCAAGTGCTCTACTATCAAGCACAGACGTCCAGTCAATTCCTTCTAGACGGGATGCCTCCGCTGTTACAGGGTCTTCTGGGTCCGTGCCAATCAGCAGGCTAAATGTAATTGCTGCGTCGTGTACGGTCCTTGCCATAGGCCCCGGAGTATCCTGTGTGTACGAAAGAGGCATCACCCCTGTACGGCTGATTGTTCCTACAGTCGGCTTAATGCCAACGAGTGAGTTCTGCGCTGACGGGTTAAGGATTGATCCGGTCGTCTCCGTGCCAATTGCCACAGCTGCCATATTTGCTGCAATGCCTGCAGCGGCCCCCGAACTCGATCCACCGACATCAAATAAACCATATGGATTATTCACTTGACCACCACGTGAACTCCAGCCGTTCGTCATCCGATCGGACATAAAATTCGCCCACTCTGTCATATTCGTCTTTCCGAGAATAATAGCTCCCGCATCACGTAATTTCTTAACGAGAAAAGAATCCTCCGCCGCATAGAAATCCTTAAGCGCAAGTGACCCGCAACTCGTATGCATCATGTCGAGAGTCCCCATATTATCTTTCAATAAAATCGGAATACCATGAAGAAGTGAACGGATCCCTTTTTCCCGTCTTTCTACGTCAAGAGCCCTAGCAATCTGTACAGCTTGTGGGTTCAACTCAAGCACTGCATTTATATTTTTGTTCCTATATGAGATCGTGTCAATATACATAAACGTAAGCTCTTCAGCCGATAACTCTCCGCTACTCATCTTTACCTGCATAGCAGAAA
The DNA here is from genome assembly GCF_001590685.1 of Sporosarcina psychrophila. Lineage (GTDB taxonomy): Bacteria > Bacillota > Bacilli > Bacillales_A > Planococcaceae > Sporosarcina > Sporosarcina psychrophila. The sequence continues at coordinate 755,974 of NZ_CP014616.1, read as the reverse complement.
TTGTTGCTTCATCTAGCCAATCGCTTTGAAGTTTTTTTAACTTGTCATCTAACATCGGATTTCCCCACCATTCTGAACCTTATCGCACTAGTTTACCTCAATTGGTTAAACATAAGACAATACACGCTAAAAATACCGGCTGATGCAATGGTTCCAGCCGGTACGATATTATTCGGTACGTATTATATAGGCTTTCATAAGTGCGTAAAGCGGGAGTTCGTAAAGATGTTTCCCATGTAGTTTGAAAACCCCATCTTTCACAAGTCTTTGGATGATTTTCTCTCTCTTCAAATCCATCTGTGTTTCTTCCATCTTTCTCATGCTGTAAGTTCCTCCTTGATGTCGAATCCACAACATGTATTCCTCTAATGACCTTATTTCAAACATGAAACCGCTAATTTTTCACTTAAGCAACCATATATGCGATAATTAGAATAGCAATTGGACGGAGATAATTTCTGTCCTATTCATGGAGGGATTTAGGTTGACGATTTTCTTAACGGGTTCTACTGGCTTTCTTGGTGGTAAATTACTAAATAACTTACTAGAAACGACTGATCATACATTATTTGTACTCGTTCGGGATATGGACAAAGCTCAACGACTTGTCGCGAGTCTCTCAGGGGATGCTGCGAACAGAATCCAACTTTTAAACGGCGATATTACACAACCGCTTTTCGGACTTTCTGACGATGTCATTCATGAATTACAAGGCAAAGTCGACCTGTTTTATCACATCGCAGCTCTTGTGAAATTCGATGAAGAATTACGTGAAGAGCTCTTATCAGTCAATTACGAAGGTACAAAAAACGCGTTGGAATTGGCCAAACTATTTAATGTAAATCAATTCATTTATATCAGCACTGCTTACACTGTTGGGAAACGTGCGCATGGTGTAGAATTACTCTATCCAATCGATGCAAACGTTCATAATCCTTATGAAGAGAGCAAAGTAAAATCCGAACACCTTGCCCTATCCTATTCCGATTGTATGGATGTATCAATATTCCGTCCTTCAATTATTGTTGGTGATTCAGAAACAGGCGAAGCTGATTCTGAGTTCACGCTTTACGGTTTTATGAGGGCACTTGATGTGTTCAAGCGTCGTATCGCTAGATCTTCTGACAAGGCTGATGTTATTTACCGTGTCGTCGGAAGTAAAAACGCAACATCGAACTTTGTTCCAGTCAATTACGTTGCTGATATTTTAGCATTGGCTGCAAGTAAAGCGGAGGCTGGCAAGATTTACAACATTACAAACCCCTCGCCTGCGACGAATTACGATCTTCTATCTCTCATCAAAAACGCACTTGATTTTCAACAGTTGGAAATCATCGAGAACGCAGAACCTGGAATGCTGACAGCTGAGGAAGAGAGGCTGAACGGCATGATTAGCGTATTCAATGCCTACTTATCCCGCTCATTCAATTTCGATGACAATAACACGCAGCAACTTATTGAAGGAACTGATGTTAAGCATTTGGAGATGGACGAACAAACGACAAAGTTAATCATCGAAGCTTACTTCGCTGTTTAGAAATATATTTCAACACGTCTGGTGAGTAGGGCTTGATGACCTTGATTTTCACTGGACTATTTTCGGCCCGCTTTCGGCTAACTATTCATGACAGATTTACTGAGGGATCCTAGTGTGGCTAGAAGTGACTCTGTCACTTCTAGCCACACTTTTTCCGGTAATCCTGTTGCGAATAGTAGCCTGTCTCGTACCTATACTATTCAAGTGAAAAATGCAGTAGTTTTGGAAGAAAAGAATAGATGACATTCTATGTAGAGTGTAAGTGCCCGAAGGTGCAATTTCGGGCACTCTTGCACGTCGTACAATGCGTTCCTTGCTTACTTTTAGTAAAGAGTATGTATCTAATTCATGTAATATCTTATAGAAAGCGACAGTTCTTTACCAAAAAAAGTAAAAACAATATTGGAAGAATCAGCAGCCAAAATTACATCTTTGGCGGCTTTTATCCGGATAAGAAGCCCCGCTATTCTTTCGTCCAAAAAAGATTCAGCGCTACGAGTACTTATGGATTTGGAGCACGACAGATAAAGTTAATCTTCAATCAGAGGGGGGTTCTTCATCCCCCACTGATTGTTAGTTTAACCATTCGGGCTTTTACGGGCAGTTGATCCCCCACTTATTTTTCTTTTGTCCTTGAAGACTTGAAGTGGGGGTCTTACTGCCCGTTAATCCGGGATAAAGGACCACCATACGATTACCGAAAAAAATGTGTAGGGATGCGACAAATTCGCATCCCTACACATCCAGACATCTCGGTAATCGTATAGAAGTCATTCAATCCAAAGTCAACTATACACGTAGCGCTCAGTAGCTGATCATGTTATTCACTGGTTACTTTTGGTTAATCAACAGACGTGATATTTCAAAAAAATATCAAAAGGACGAATACCAATATGGTTTCGTCCTTTTTTATACGCAAAGAATCTTCAATTAAGAGTATCGCTTTTCGAATCGAACTACTCAACTAAATACTTTATCAATCTTTTCCCTATCATAATCCAATATCCAATCGTTATATTTCGCATAGATACTCCGAATTGCTTCCGGGGACTTAGCCACCAAATCACAGCCTCTGTCATCATACACATGGAAGATGGTTTCATTTTTCACATTGATAAAAAAGACTCGATTATTAATACTCGGTTTTACTCCCATATCAGTATTGCATATGGCTTTTAAGAGGGAGACGTATCTAATGTCAGAGGTTTTACATTTAAGAATAAAGAGATGTGTTTTGTATTTACCGTCTTCATCGTCTTCGGGAATTATGTAAGGAATCATCTTATGCTGTAATTTGTACAGAACAGACTTATCCCGTACATACCGTGAGAACAAATTCAATTTCCCACGGAACGCCCATTTACCTCCATAATCATGTGCATTTACCACAACTAAAATCTCTTCATCCTCTTGGTGTAAAGACTCAAACAAAGTGATAGCCCTGTCGTAAACTCCTCTAAGATAGACACTACCTTCTTTATTCTCTTCCCTTTTCCAGTCCACTCCTAATTCAAATCGAATACCAATGTCCCAGTTATAAAACAATGGTGGCGTAAGAACTAAGTTTGGGAAATTTGTTGCCATAAATTTTTCTAACTCCATATTTTTTGCTCCAATCTTCGTAGAAAAATTTGCGTTTCATTTTCTGCTCTCTAAGTCCTCTCTCACTAAGCAAGACATGTTCTTGAAATGTTTCTTACTATTAATACGTTGCGAGAACATGTTAAGTTTCCCTAGTTGCAATAACCAGGGAAACGAGTATTGTACTTACACCCTGTTTTCCAAATTACGTGCGGTCGGACTTTTTTCAACTTCCTTGTTTTCTTTAAAGGTTCCAAGCGTTTTATCGAATGAAGTATGGGTGACACCAAACCAATAATTTTCATTTTTAAAATGATGCAAAAGATGATGCTTCTTAATATTTTTCCCCATTTTCGTACGGGGCTGTATTGGCTTATGGGCAATATAATGTTTCCATTCATAATAGAGGAAGTAAGCCACTAAGCCTGTCGCGAATGACGCCGTCAGGTTCGTGCTCCCCGTTATTAGGAATATAATAAGTCCATAAATGATAAATCCCGGAATACTGAACCATAACGGCAGAAACAATAATTTCAAATCATCCGGATCGACATGATGATCATAGTGTAACCGTTTGATCATCTTCAGCATAAACGGGTTTTCTGGAGTCTTAATGTGAAATAAAAAACGGTGAACCATGTATTCACTTGTTGCATATGTCAGCATTCCCAAGACTAAAGCAACCCACGTCCAAAGATGGAGTACATGTGGAACGGTTAATGAAGCACAAACTATCAAAATAAGCAGCATAACAGCAATGTCAGGAAAAGCGCCGAACTCCCTCAAGTATTTCCTCATTTACAAGCATCCCCCTTTCCTTATAATTATATAGCAATAATTCAGACAACTCAACCATCTACTAATCATCCAATTGTAAAGATCATTTATTTTAGCAACTATAAGGTCAAAAGTATCCTTTATCATTTCAATCCATTACTACTGCTATTAGTTATAAGTACCTATCTCCTGTTTCACCTTCGTTAGAAAGCCAGACGCGAGAAGTCTTTTTGTTTCGGTATAAGGCTACTAGACCTTTTGAAATCCCAGTCTTCGCTTGAAAATCCAATTGTAGGTGGAATGAAACTTGGTTCAAGTCTTCTATCTGATTGAACTTGTTTGTGATACCATGGTAGAAATAAAGATAATACCGAACTATTCATATTAGTTGAAACAATGTAGCCGCTTGAGGAGGAATACATATGGGCCGTAAAGACGATATTTTTTATTATATTAAAAAAGTAAAAAGTAGTGTCTCCGCCATCGAGGTAGCCGAACACCTTCAACTTGATCGGTCAAATGTCAGTAGATATTTAAATGAACTTTACAAAGATGGTTTAATTGAAAAAACTAGCGGGAAACCAATCCTCTATTTTTATAAGGAGTTATTGCCTAAACCAAAATATGCAGAACCTAATCACGATGCGTTTTCTCACTTAATCGGTACGGAAGGAAGTTTGAGAATTTCCGTCCAACAAGCGAAAGCCGCAATCCACTATCCACCAAGGGGTTTGCACACTTTAATTCTAGGTAAAACAGGCACTGGAAAATCCTTTTTCGCTAAAATTATGTACAACTATTCTCTTGAGTCAAAATGTATCGAAGAGAATGCCCCTTTCATTCAATTCAATTGTGCGGATTATGCTCAAAATCCCCAGCTGTTGTTCGGACATATTTTCGGAGTGAAAAAAGGGGCTTTTACAGGGGCCACTGAGAATCGGATAGGGCTAATACAAAAAGCCGATAAAGGGGTCTTGTTTTTAGATGAAATTCATCGGTTACCTCCCGAAGGCCAAGAAATGCTATTTACTTTCATCGATAAAGGGGAATTTCGAAGCTTAGGGGATAGTGAGGAAACGAAAACCGCTTCTGTCCAAATCATCGGGGCCACTACGGAATCTACGGAATCTTATTTACTTGAAACTTTCACAAGAAGGATTCCGATGACGATAACATTGCCCTCATTAGAGGAGCGCCAATTTGAAGAACGTTATCAGCTAATCGAGCACTTTCTTATCCAGGAGTCAGGATCTTTGAATGAGACCATCTATGTTGAAAGGCATGCACTAACCGCATTTTTACTTTATCGTACGACTGCTAACATTGGTCAATTACAGCGTGATTTAAAACTCGCTTGCGCAAAATCTTTTTTGCATTATATATCAAATCAAACATCGAGCATCCTAATTCGGCAGAATGACCTATCAATCCATGTCCAAAAAGGATTACTGGACGTTAAACAATATCGAGAAAAAATGGATGGACTCATTGATACGGAAAAGAAAGTTTTCACGTTTTCCCATAAAGATGAAAGTACTGAGTATATTGACCAAGAACACGAGGAAAATCTTTATCAAAATATGGAGAACAAGTTAAAACAACTCCACCAAGAGGGTAAGAACGATAAAGAGATTCAAACAGAATTGCTTGTTGATTTCAATCAATATTTTGATGAATACATTGACCATTTACCACAAGTTGGTTTAAAAGAAATGGTTAATAATCAAATTTTGGAGATCACTGATAAGATTTTCCACTTTGCAGAACTAGAATTAAATCGTTCCTTTAAGAAGAAAATGAAATTTGCCTTTGCACTTCATTTACAAAGAACAATTGAGCGAATCGAACAGAACAACTTGATCTCACATCCCAATTTAAATAAAATTCATAAAAAATATCCAAAAGAATTTAAAGTCGCCATTGAAGCTGCACAAATGATAGGAAATGAAGTCGGTGTAGAAATTCCACTTGACGAAATCGGTTTTATCACCATGTTTTTAGTACCCGAAATAGAAGAAAACATGTATACCCAAGAACACAAGGTCATCATTATCGTCGTTATGCATGGAAACTCGACTGCAACTAGTATGTTAATGACTGTTCAGGATCTATTAGGCGTACGACTCGGGAAGGCTTTTGATATGCCACTTTCAATGGATGCACGGGATATGTATGACCTTATCAAAGGTGCAATACATGATCTACAACCGACAAAAGGAGTCTTATTCCTTGTAGATATGGGCTCACTTTCTTCCTTTGGCCATATGATTTTTGAAGAGATGGGCATAAAAACAAAAACAGTATCAATGGCAAGTACACCTGTAGTAATGGAAGCGGTTCGAAAAGCTTCATTAGGAAGAAGCTTGGAAGATATATATCATAGCAGTAAGCAATTACTTGAAAATCAGTTCAGTTCGTCGGCATCCCTTCCGAAACCATCCAAAAAAGCCATCATTACAGCTTGCTTCACAGGCGATGGTGTCGCTAAAATGATTAAAGAACAGTTAGAAAAAGTTGTAAAAGGAAAAAATATCGAACTTATTACTTTACAATTTCTTCATCGGCAATCTTTCACAGAAAAAATCGATCAATTACTAGAGGACTATAATATATTAGCGATTGCAGGGACTGTCCAATTCGAATACTTCAATATCCCTTACTTTTCACCGATTGAAATCTTCCAGGACCATCATTTAAAAAGATTAGAAAATTTAATTGGTAATCATGAACCCTATAGCGAGATGGTAGAAGCACTTGAAAATCACTTTAAAATGATTCCCTCTGTCTCTCGTTTAATACAACTGTTGCAAAAAACCGTGATTAAACTTGAATTGCAATTGAGCATCACACTGGATACTGGGGTCGATACGGGCATTATCCTCCACTTAGCCTTTCTCATTGAAAATATGAGATTAAATCAACCAGCACGTCCATTCCCTAGTCCAAAAAAGTTTCATCAAGAGCATGCAGACAAGCTCGCGATTGTGAAAACTATCTTATATAGCTTAGAAGTCGAATATGATATTACCTTTGCAGAAAGTGAACAGATGCATATTTATAAAATGTTTGTAGAAAACAATCGTATCTCAACATAGGTACCCTAAAAAAGTGAGGTGTGTGAACGTTTACACACCTCACTTTTATGTGTGTAACGTAAAAGGCGCAAAAAGACAGCGTTTACACCAAAAAAAGTCGGCACGCTTCTTGCATATTAAATAGACGTACAAGTAAATATACGGCTAACACTATTTACTTGAATTATAAAAAGAGGAAATGGGGAGGAATAGACTATGAAAACCATCATGCTCGTTTGTTCTGCAGGAATGTCAACTAGCTTACTAGTGACAAAAATGGAATCGGCAGCAAAGGCTCAAGCTATGGATGTTAAAATTTTTGCTGTATCGGAAGCGGAGTCTAGTAGACACTTCGATTCAATTGACGTTCTACTATTAGGACCGCAAGTGCGTTATCTAAAAAAGAAAATTGAAAAAGCAGTTGAAGGAAAGAACATCCCAGTTCAAGTTATCGAAAGTATCGATTACGGCACAATGAATGGCGAATCCGTTCTTGCAAAGGCGCTTGCATTGCTATAATCATAGGCTAAAAGCTTTTCCAGTGATACGAAGATCATATGGGGAGAGATTCGGAGGTTTGTCGAATTTCTGATCTTTAATTTAAATTAACGGAATAATCAACTAAAAATACATTCTTTCTTATTCCAAGGAAGAATAAAGGGGAGAATAAAATGAACGGAAAAATGGATAAGTTTATGGAAATTGGTGGTCGTATTGGGGCTCAACGTCACCTAGCTGCCATTCGTGATGGCTTTGTTATTATCATGCCATTAATGATTCTTGGTTCAATGGTTACGCTTATCAATAATTTGCCGATTGAAGCATACCAGAATTTTATGGAGATGATTTTTGGCGGTGATGCTTGGAAGCAATTTGGTGGGGCCGTTTGGACGGGGACATTCGCAATTGTTTCGTTACTTATCGCCTTCACAATTTCCTATCAACTTGCCCGTTCATACGATAAGGACGGTCTGTCAGCCGGGGTTGTCTCTTTTGCTTCTTTACTAACGATTACAACGCCCATTGCGGAGGGCTCAGGATTACCATTAGTTTGGGCCGGTTCACAAGGATTATTTATCGCTATTATTGTAGCACTCGTTTCAACTGAGATTTTCACGAGATTACTTGGCAATAAGAGGCTCGTAATGAAGATGCCTCCTAGCGTTCCGACAGCGGTAGCAAAATCATTTGCAGCTCTATTCCCAGCTATGATTGCAATAAGTATATTTGGTCTAATTAAGGTATTTACTTTAGTAGCAGGTATGCCTGATATCCATCAAGCATTCTTCGATGCATTACAGGAGCCAGTCTCCAAATTGGCTAACACACCTGGGTCGGCCATTGTTCTTGCATTGATTATCCATGTTCTTTGGTTTTTTGGACTTCATGGAGGAAATGTTATGGAGCCAGTTATGCAAGCGGTTTATTTACCAGCAATTGAAGCAAATATAAAAGCATTTGAAGCTGGATTAGAAATTCCTTATATCGTAACAAAACCATTTTTTGATGCCTTTATGTATTTAGGGGGTACAGGTGCAACGCTTGGTTTGATCATTGCGGTGTTTATTGCAGGCCGTCGTCATAAACATTATCGAAACATATCGGGCTTGAGTGCGGGACCAAGTCTATTTAATATTAATGAGCCAATTCTATTTGGTTTCCCGATTGTGTTAAATCCATTGTTAATCATTCCATTCATCTTGACGCCAGTAGTTCTGGTAATCTTTAGTTACGTTATGATTGCAACTGGAATTGTTCCAAAAACGGTTAACCTCATCCCATGGACAACACCACCTGTTATTGGTGGGTTTTTGGCCACAGGATCTTGGAAAGGGGCTGTATTAGCCGCTGTTAACTTAATCATTTCAGTAGTAATTTATCTGCCATTTGTTAAAATTGCGGAAAGAATTGAAGTGAAAAAACTTCAAGAAGAACTGGCATTACAAGATGAAGCTGATTCTCGTCAACAACAAAATGAATTATCAGTCCAAGATGGGCCTATATTACAACCAGAAGAAAAAACATTAATCTCAAGTAGGAAGTAGTGAGCAGTTATGAACTTAGAAGAACAAATCATGCAGATCATTCTTTATAGCGGGAATGCAAAAAGCACTGCCTTCGAGGCGATTCAAGCTGCAAAAGAAAATAATTTTGATCAGGCTAACGAATTGATTGAAAAAGCAAATGTGGAAATGAGCAATGCACATCGTGTTCAAACATTTTTAATACAGTCAGAAATTCGTGGTGAGAAAGTAGAATCCTCTCTCCTGCTCATTCATGCACAAGATCATCTTATGAACGCAATCACATTTAAAGATCTTGCAGGTGAATTTATCGCCTTATATGAAGCGATGAATAGCTGCCGGAAAAGTTGAATTGTAAATAATATCATTCGGGAGAAATCGAGTTAATACAGTGATTGCTCCCCCCTTTTATTTTTGACTATAAAATTCATACAAATATTATAGATATTGGAGGAACCAACTATGAAAATTGCGGTAATCGGTGGTGGCAGTAGCTATACACCTGAACTAATCGAAGGTATTATTCTTCGGGCGACTCAAATAAAAGCAGATGAAATCGTATTGGTTGATATTGAAGCGGGAAAAGAAAAACTTGAAATTGTCGGTTCTCTTGCAAAGAGAATGATTAAAAAAAGCGGTCTTCCCATCACGATTGAACTTACCTTTGATCGTGTTAAAGCAATTACAAATGCAGATTTTGTATTAACACAATTTCGGGTTGGTGGTCTTGATGCAAGGGCAAGTGATGAACGTATCCCACTAAAATACGATGTAATTGGTCAAGAAACTGTTGGACCTGGGGGATTTGCAAAAGCCCTTCGGACGATTCCCGTCATCCTCGATATTTGTAAAGAGATTGAGCAATATTCAAATGATGCCTGGTTGATTAACTTTACCAACCCAGCAGGAATAGTAACAGAAGCAATTCATAAGTACACGTCTGTCAAAGCTATCGGTCTCTGTAATGTGCCTATTAATATGAAACAAATGACTGCAACTATTTTAGAAGTTGATCGAGATAATCTAAACATGTCCTTTGCCGGATTAAATCACCTTGTCTATGCAACAAAGGTATTCGTCAACGGTGAGGATAAAATGAGTACACTTATCGAGCGCATCGCTGAGGGACGCAATATGAATATGCGCAACATTCATGATGCGCCATGGGATAAAGAGTTTTTACAAGCGTTAAATGCTTTGCCATGCCCCTATCATCGTTATTACTACATGATGGATGAAATGCTGATTGAAGAAAAAGAAGCAGCCGAACTCAGAGGAACACGTGCTGAACAAGTTAAAATCATTGAAAAAGGATTATTTGAAACCTATAAGAATCCTAATTTAGACGTCAAACCGAAAGAATTAGAAGAACGAGGCGGTTCACTTTATTCAGAAGCAGCCATCTCTCTTATTTCATCAATTGTTACCAATGACCATGCCATTCATACGGTGAACGTCCCTAATAATGGAACCATTACAGATCTCCCGGATAATGTTGTTATTGAAGTGTCTTGTACTGTTAATAGTGAAGGACCACAGCCCATTCAAGTTGGTAAACTCCCTCCTGAATTGAACGGCTTAATCCAACAGATAAAAGCATTTGAACAATTAACAATCGAAGCTGCTGTGACCGGAAATAAACAAAAAGCGTTGCTTGCCTTAACAACTAATCCGTTTGTTCCTTCCAGTAAAGTAGCTAAGTTATTGTTAGATGAGATACTAGAAGTCAATCAAGCCTATTTACCACAGTTTTCAATGAAGGCACTAGTGTAAATGAGAAAGCTCGGAATTTCAATTTATCCACAGTATGGGACAGAAATAGAACTCGTCAACTATATGGAAAAAGCTAGTTTCTATGGTTTCACACGTATGTTCACCTGTCTAATGTCCGCAACGGATGAACAAGATACCCAACAACTGCAAACTCTTTTAAAAAAGGCAAACGAACTCGAGTTTGAAGTTATTGCCGATGTCAGTCCATCGGTTTTCGAAGAAAAAAATCTTTCCTATAAAGATTTATCGTATTTTAAGGAACTTGGTCTGTCTGGGCTTAGGCTTGACCTCGGTTTTTCAGGATTAGAAGAAAGCGTTATGTCTTTCAATGACTATGGACTTTCCATTGAATTGAATATGAGTCAAGGAACGAAATACCTTGAAAATATTCTTTCCTATCAACCGAACAAGCAAAAAATAATTGGTTGCCATAACTTTTATCCTCGACGTTACACGGGCCTATCAAGAGAACATTTCCTCAAATGCTCTGCCCAATATAAAGAAAATGGCATCCGTACAGCAGCTATGATTTCTTCAAAAGATGCAGAGTTTGGACCGTGGCCAGTCCAAGAAGGCCTTCCAACTCTTGAGGAGCATCGCTTTTTACCCATTGATGTTCAAGCAAAGGATTTCTTCCAAACAAATCTCATTGATGATTTGATTATCGGTAATGCTTTTGCGTCAGAGGAGGAGTTAAAAAGTTTATCCTTGCTCAACCGCTATTTATTAGAATTAAAGGTGGACTTTAAAGAACAAACTTCACAGATGGAGAAAGAAATTGCGTTAGAAAATCCACACTTCAACCGTGGAGATGTTTCCGCCTATGTTATCCGTTCTACGCAAAGTCGTGTTCTCTATCAACAACATGACTTCCCAGCTCATGATACAGATACAATTGCTCGTGGAAGTGTCACAATCGATAATTCCGGCTATGAGCGTTACAAAGGTGAACTCCATATTGCCCTCTCTCCTATGGAGAACAGTGGAAACACAAATATTGTTGCAACAGTTGACAAAGAGGAACAGTTTTTACTAGATCAGATTCATCCTTGGCAAAAATTTAAGCTAATCGAAAAGTAATCATTAGCGGTGTCAGGCACCGGTTTCTCCACGTCTGACACCGTTTTTTCACAAACTCTGCCTGATAGTATATAACTAATTTGCCTTACGGGAAAAAAGTCTGGAGTGAGAGAAATGCTTACAAAGAGTTACTTATTCATGAAATTAGTAGTCGTCCATGGTGTCCTTGTTTTATCCGTCGGAGGAGCTGCCTCTCTTTTTGCACAATGGGAAAGCTTGCTTCTTGCCTATTTAGCCATTGGCGTACTTACAATTATGAGCATACTGGCATTCTATTTAACTTTTGGAAAAACATTTACGTTATTGGCACAAACCGCGTTGGAGGCTTCATCACTAACGAAAATAGATTGTTCGAATACACCGGATGACATTAAAAAGCTGCATTTGGTCATTCACAGCCTTTCGAATGACAATGAGGTGCTTTTCCAACAAGTTAGTGATGCAAGTATGCACGTCATAATGTCTGCCGGAGAACTTACAGCCATTTCCGAAGCAACCTCAGCCACCAGTGCTGATATCAACAGCGCCATTCTTGGCATTTCACACGAAGTATTACATCAGGTCGCAGATATGGAAATCGTCAGCAACCGAGTGAAAATGATGAACGATTCAATTGATATGATGAATCAACAAAATCAGATCATTAGTCAAGTGACAACAAATTCAGAAATGGCCACACAACAAGGTGCAGAGATGGTTGCACAGCTTAAACAATCCAATGAAAAATCCTTACACGCCTCAGACCAAATTAGTGTAAGCATTTCAGCACTATATAATAAAACATTGGATATTTCCCGGATAACCGAAACGATTAAAGGTATTTCTTCAGAAACAAATTTATTGGCATTAAACGCTAGTATAGAAGCAGCAAGGGCGGGAGTGCATGGGAAAGGGTTTGCTATCGTTGCTAGTGAAGTACGTAAATTAGCGGAGCAGTCAAATACTTCAACACAACAAATTCAAAAAATGATCGCAAGCATTGAACACGAAACAGAAAAGACCATCCAGACAATGACGGAAACCATCTCCCATTCCAGGCAGCTTGATGAATCCGTTAAAGCAACGGAAAAAGAATTCATCGCCATTCGGCAAGCCGTTACACAAACCATTGAAGCAATCGATACTTTAAATGATGAATTAAAAAAAGTGACCGAACAAAACCATACGATATCGATTGCTGTCCAAAACTCATCCGATGTTTCTCAGCAAACTGCAACATCCGTAGAAAATATTACTTCATCAATAAAAAAACAAAGCAAAATGATCGCCATGATTGCAGAGTCCGCCGGAAGTCTAAGCGTGATCAGCATGCAGCTAGATTCGATAGTGGAATCTTAATAACACACAGCACTTATAAGTCGAAATAAACAATCCCCTATGCATATCGCATAGGGGATTGTTTTACCATGTACTATTTTTATATTTACGATAGTAATTAACTTGTCTGGCGAATAAATACAGCTTACGCTTGAAATGACGGTCTTTTTTATAAAACAATGGATTGCCGTATTTCCCAGCTCTAAGCAATGCTTTCACATCTTTGAGTACTTCTTGGTTCGACACAAATTTCTTCAGTACGATTTTAGGTACGACAGTGAATAGGAATTTTTCATTCAGTAGCGTCAGCTCTTTCTGTTGACCGTGAATGACGTCATCGACTAGATACTTCGCCATATTATGTCCACAAGCCGTAATATAGTAGCTTGATCGTCCTTGTCGTATATTCACCTCAAACACTTTGAACTTACCGTCCCGTTCGTCATACTTCAAATCAAAGTTCGCGTAACCGACGTAGTTCAATGCTTCAAGGAAGCCTTTTAGTTTCAACATCATCTCTTCATTATACCGAGTAATAAGCGCTGTATAATTCCCTATCGCAGTGACGGTATGCTCTTGTAGCACGACTTGTGCGAAAGTGATCAGCTCAGCTTTTCCATGACTGTTCATGTAGAATACGGAATCCCACATGTATGTATCGTCCCCTGGAATATAGTCCTGGATAATGAGATCCTCTCTATAGCCGCCCGCTTTAATCGTTGTAATAACGTTATGGACTTCATCGTAGGAATCGACCTTATACACTTTTTCCATGCCTGCAAACGGATTCTTATAGTACTCGACACCGTTGCTTGGTTTGATAATGATTGGGAACATGACCTTTTCTGAGAATGGCTTTTCATCCCGACAAGAATAGTAATATGTAGCCGGTGCTTCAATACCATGTTCTGCGCATAACTTATAAAAATTCGATTTAACGAGCACATCGTTCATAAGTGGTTCCGAAATATAATTAAACACGAAATGACTTTTCAGCTCGTCCGCATTTTCAATAATCATCCGGACGTAAAGATCATTTGTTCCGATAAGCAGCATTTTTTTCCCTGGCTCCGCATACTTCTCTGCAATCTCTTTCAAGAAGCTCACGAATACTTGTTGTTCAGGCAGTTTTGGATTGAGTTCTATCGTCTTTATAATTGAGCTTAAACTGGTGAATGATAAAGATTCTTTTCCTACTAGAATTGGGTTGATCCCATACTCTTCATGGAATGAGATCGCCATGTTGTAAGCATTCATGTCTGTTCCGATAATGATTGGTATGAAATTATTATTTGTCATTTTATCCTCCAACTATCTTTTCTACTCATAAGTGTATGGCTCCTGTTTTTCATTGTCAAGGAAGCGCATTATGAGCTGAACCATAATAAAATCCAGTACTGCCCCAATAGGCTAGTACTAGATTCCTTTTCATACTATGGATTACTCTCATGTCTATTGATTAACCATTTTCTTACACAACATACAGGTAAGCTAGGCGCAAAAGTCTTTATGTCGACTAGTACGTTCTTGGATCGCTTTCGGCTACAATAATCACGGCAGCTTTCCCAAGGAACAGATGTGGATTACTCTTGCACCAGCTGGATGGGGCCCTCGACTGGCCAAATTGAAAAATCTGTAATGATGCCGTCAACGTTGTATTGATAAGCTTTGTCCACCCATCCTCGATTTTTCGTAGACCAAACTAATACTTTTCCACCTTGATTATGTATTTGATTGATCTCACGTTTATTGACATATGAGACATTAAAGTTAATATATGTCGCAAAGGATGTCAGGTCAATTATTTTTTGAGAGGACAGAGATTGAATAGATGGTTTTATGAGTAGGGCCACCTCTAATTCTGGAAGCAACGTGTTCATTTTCCTCATCGATTCGATATCGAAAGATTGAACAATAATGCTGTTCAAATCATTATATTCACCCAACAAAGCCACTACTCGCTCTTCGATACCCGGGTACATCGATGGCTTCTTAATCTCTATTAATAAACCAGTTTCCCCGTAAAATTCTTCGAGCAATTCATTTAAAGTAATGATTTTTTCTCCGGCAAATGAAGAATGGAATTTCCCTCCTGCATCTAGCTCTTTCAATTCGGCAAGCGTGAAGTTTTTCACATAGCCAGAACCATTTGTTGTCCTGTCCACTTTGTCATCATGCATAATGATTAACTCTCCATCTTTCGACAGGTGCACATCACATTCTAAAAAGTCTGCCCCAAGCTCTAACGCTTTTCGAAAAGCGGACTGCGTATTTTCTGGAGCGAAATTAGAAGCGCCACGGTGCGCAACACTAATCATTCCATTCATTTCTACATGATGAAAAGGTCGTGCCTCGTAACCAACTAGAAGTAGCATACATATACTTACAAAGACGAATAATAGCTTCTTTTTCTGTAACTCCCCCATAATTATAACCTCAGACCAAATGATGAATACTAACTATTCTAATCATTCTTTTTATTTATTATAGCATATGCGGAAGGTCCTGCAACTGTTAATTCTTACTAGGCTTAAAGATACAAATAGTTCCAATAATAATCTATATAGATAGTCGGCACTTAACAAATAGATTGTTCTTCCAACATCGCTTTTTCGTTAGATTTGTTCTTTATACTGGCGAGGTATACCACCTAGTTAATTCTAAATAAGCAGTGCCGAATATATAGATTGAAATAAAGAACCCCAATGAATTCGCTTCGGCTGCCCCTTGGAAGGCGCCTTCACTCAGTTTATAAAGGTATTCATTTGTTAACATAAATTATTTCTTTTTTTAATAAATGCAATGATTTGTATGATTCTATTTCATTAAAAGGGAGCTGTAAAATATGGCTATAAAACCACCTCACTTGCAGCCAGGAGATACTGTTGGGATTGTTACGTTGGGGAGTCCATTGGCAGCAAGTAGAATAGATGCAGGAATAACAACTTTACGGAATATGGGGTTTAAAGTACTTGTAGGCGAGCATGTCTATTCATCGAATGGATTCCTCGCAGCGACGCCCCAACAAATGGCGTCGGATTTGATGAACATGTTTCAGAATAAAGAAGTGAAATGGATATTGCCCTCAAGGGGCGGCGTTGGTGTAGCAAGTATTCTCCCCTTCCTCGACTTTTCTATCATTTCTCAAAATCCGAAAATCGTCTCAGGCTACAGTGACATTACAGTACTACTAAATGTACTGTACGAATATGCGGACTTAATTTCATTTCACAGCCTTCTCCTGCTAGACTTCAATCCAAATACTCCGGCATATAATTTCAATCAATTCTTCTCAGCAACCACAACATTAACCGCGCCTTGGCTAATAAATAATCCACCTGGTATGCTTCTCGAAAGCTTAGTTCCCGGAAACGTAACCGGTCCCGTTGTCGGAGGCAATCTCACATCTTTCATCGGTACGTTAGGAACTTCTTTTGAAATCAATACGGAAGGAAAAATTATCGTACTTGAAGAAACGCATGAACCGATTAACACAGTTTACAGGTATTTGAATCATCTTTTATTAGCCAAGAAGTTCGATGATTGCGTAGGGATAATAATGGGGGAATGTACAAATTGTGTAGATGCATATGGAAAGTCCTATAACGATCTTATAAACGATTTTCTAGTCCCTTTAGGTAAACCACTCATGTCCAATCTAGCAACTGGACATGGCATTTATAAAGCTACAATACCTATTGGGGCAACCTTGAATATGAATACAGTTAACCGGACAATAACTGTGATGGAACCTGCTGTTAGCTAGCAATAACACATAGCTTAATCCCTGAGTATTAATTATTAAATATGAAAACAGTATGGATTCATCCTACTCCGAATACAGTAGATAGCATCGACACTATAAGAGGAGTGAATACCCGATACCGACATTTGTAACACAATCATTGGATGAGATCCGATTTTGGTCACGGATTATGAAGGAACACGCTTTCTTTTTAAGTCTCGGGTTTACTGCAGATGATACAGAACTTATTCGAGAAGCACAGCAATTTATTGCAGTATTTGAACGAATTGAAGAACAAATTAGCAATTACAACGAAACAACAGATCCGAATGTAATTAGACAACTAAACATTCAAGTGTATCAGGCGGCAGCTTCTATTTGGGCATATAAACGAAAAGTACTGGGATTGATATTACGGTGCCAAATTGTGTCCAATAATATTCCTTTATTAGTTGATCATACAAGCCGAGAGGCGGCTTATTTTGCTAAGCGATTGAAAGAATTAAATGAAGGTAAGCTGATACCTTTACCTGAGGCAATTATTAAAGAGAATGTGTTTTTCTTAAAAATAATGGCGGATCACTCAAAATTCATCAGCCATCTATTAGACCCATCCGAAAGAAAACTTGTCGATCAAGCTCGAGAATTTAGCCATGATTTCGACCAACTTCTTTTCCAAGCACAAGATTTGGATCACATGCGTCCTCAGTCAGAAACTCAACCGCTTTTAGAACACTTTCTTGACCAAAATCGCGTTTCTGTCGTATCGTTACGCGATTTCAAAAAGACGGCAAGAGATTTAATTGAAGCATGTAAAATAAAGAGCAACATTCCCGCTTTGCTTGCTGACCACGTTTACCGTGAAGCGGATCACTTCCTTCAAATTATTGATGCATTCGATGAGCATCTTACAACACAAAGTACTTAACACCTTACTATGAAAAAATCGCTGGGATTCATTTCGAGACACTTATTCCCCATCCGGCGTATTTCATCATATACACCTCCACTATCATAAAAAAGTTATTACCTGACGTGGTATATCCAAAAAAAAGAACCAACATATAAAATGCTGATTCTCTCCTACTGAGGAATTATCTAAAAAATTCTCCAATAATATAATTCTTCCGTTTCTTTATACATTTCTGCACCCGTCTTTTCTAATACTCTATGAGAAGCATTATTGTCTTTTTCGGTATCTGCAATTATATACCGAACATTAGGCTGACTTAACAGCCAACTTTTCGTTCTAATAATCGTTTCCGTCATATAGCCATTACCTTGATAGTTAGGCAATGTGTAATAGCCGATTATTACTTCACCATTTGCATTTGGTAAGCCCTTTAGCATCATGCCGCCAATTACACAATTATTATCATCAGAAACAATTAACCAATTTGTATTCCACAAATAATTTTGCTTATCATTTACTACCTTTGTAAGTCTATATTCCATGGCTTGCCTAAGTTCCTCACTAAGAATTTCATCTGAATGACTTAGTGATAACTTTAATTCCATTGCCTTCTGATTATCAATTAGTAATTTTAAGTTTACTGCATTTAAGGGTATTAATCTTAACCGTTCTGTCTTTAATTCCATCATTTATACACTCCTATCATAATTTGCGTCTATTAAATAGACAAATAACAAATTTAGAAATAAGTATATGTTATTGGCAGCGGCTCCCATAATATTAATTCCATATAAAAGAGGAAGCAATAAATTCATTTCCAATAAAAGTATGGATGATTAATTCTAACAATTAGATAACTTCCGTGCAAGTTCACTGGTACTTTTCGCTATCTAACGGGATTCTTATAAATAATTCCGTATACAACCAGAAGATACCAATCATCAAAATAATTCCAATATAAACGGACATTATTGCAGCAATTAAATCAGCTCCGCTAAATGGAATCTTTGAAAAGACCGAATAAGACTCCCGTTAATCTACCAGAATCAAATCAAACAGCATCATTATATACCAAGCATTCGCCGACATGACCGATACTCTAAACTATAAGGCCAATCAACAGCCTGTTTTCGATATTAAGAACGCTCAACAAACGTACAACCGCAACTTCAACTCCATCAACATGTATGAATTCAAACATTTCCGCTAGACGAACACCAATATAACTATTTAAAGAAAGTTCCGCTGCAAGGACTAGGCTCTTGTTCTTGCAGCGGAACTGAAAACGCCTGTCTCAAGTTTTTTAATTAAGCGATAGTCTGATAGGATAACCATATGTTTTTTGGGAACGTCTTCCGTGTAACCACTTCGAATGGTTATATATAAATGGAAGGCGTTTTTCCTTACTATAGACTCTAATTTACAGTACAGGTATCAAACCTTGGACAGTTAACCATATAAGTAGTGCAAAATTAGCGCCACACAACAGAGAATGAAAATATGTGCAGAACGGGTATTGGATACTACGCCTGGGAGAGGAAGGTCGATCAACTATTAATCATTGAGCATGCATGCAGTATGGACATTCATAAATATTCAATTACTCGGTATATAATGATTCCAAAAGGAAAGGGAATTCGAACATTTTCTACTAAGACAGTATTTCTATTACAGTTAATCGACTGGGTTAAGAAGCATAAGTGTACGCCCAAGTTTAAACGTTTGAGAACAGCACTGTTGAGTAAATCACCTGATAGCTACTCTAATTCCACAATAATCGGTTCGAAATCAATACGTTTATTATCGCTTTGACTATTGCTTACATGTGCGAATGGATAAAATGTAATGGATGTTGCTTCTTGGGCAAGACCATGAATCGTTGCATTCCATGTGATATCTTCACTGGAATCTCCACCTTTTGTTCCTGTTCCGCCAGTATAAGGCACTTTATATTCGTTACCTAAATTATCAATTGCATGTAACTCTGCTTCAACGTACATCCAGTTGTTATGAACGGATGGTTTGACATTTTGTAAATAGTTTACTGTTAAATTAACATCTGTTTTGATTGCGTCAATTAATTCGACTGTAATACCTTCTTTACTTACTTGTTCATTAATCGAAACATGTGATCCCTTTAGCGCATTTAAAGAAAATGCAAACTGCCAATCCCCTTCTATTGTCTTTTGATCTGAAGAAATCGAATTTGGTTTCCAAAAAACATTTACCGTCTCCTTAGCGTCCTCCAGCATTGATAAGGTCATCATGCCAACATAGCCGACTCCATCGACATACTCTCCTTCATAGCCAGCATTACTTATATTAGTGGGCAGATTTTCGAAAGTTGGAAATGAACCTAAATCCTCTTCTGTTCGCAGTACATACGAAAGCGTCACCGTATTCCCATCATAAAATGCTTTCTCAATAATTAGTTCGACGCCATTACTTTTTTCAACTAAACCAATATCTGTACTGATTTCCTCATACGCTTGATAATAGTCTTCTTGTAAGATGAAATAGTCGAATGCATGACCAATGACTGGAATTTGCGTGACAAAGTTAGCAAATGCAGGTGACACATAAGCAGAGGAAATCGTACAAATAGACAGAATCCCTACAACTGCAGTATATTTAACCATTCGTTTGAAGGGGAATTTTATTATCTTTTTCTCCTGTTTAAAAGCATCTATCAAAATAGCATCTAACTCTTCAGAAGGAACAGGAATTTCATTTATCACTTCTTTAAAGCGGTTTTGCTCGGTCATCTATATACACTCCTTTTAATATCGGTTTGAGTTTCGCTAACGCTCTCTTGCCATTCGATTTGACTGTACCGATTGGTTCGCCAAGTATCTCTGCTATTTGCTCAAAAGTTAAATCTTCATAATATCTCAAAATAAGGACTGTTTTATATTTGTCATTTAATCTATAAATGGTATCAAGTAAGTCCATTTTTTCATCAGATGTTGCCATTTCGGCGGAAAGGGATTGAAATTTTAGATCGTCCATCAAAACCACTTTCTTTTGTTTTTTAAGTACACCAAGTGATACATTGATACAAATTTTCATCAGCCATGTCGAAAAATACTTTGGCTCCCTTTACTGATGAATAGACTCAATTGCCGATAGCACAGTTTGCTGGAAAACGTCTAATGCATCCGCCTTATTTCGAACATAACTAAATGCAGTTCGATAAATTTTCTCTTTTTCTTGTTGAAGCAAAAACAACAACGCTTGTTGATCTCCTCCAATCGCTTTTATTACTTTCTTGTCATTAACCGTCATTTTTTTCACCGTCCTGACTATTAGAGAGTTTTCAATCAAAAAAAGATGCACTTTTTGGAAATAAAGAACTACTCAACCGATAATGGCTTCTCTTTTGGGGGGGACATTAGAGAAAAAACATTAATAAAAACGCTTATTGAAACGACTAAAAAAGCATCGGTGCAATAACCGATACTTTCACTTTTCTGAAAAAATTATAATTAAACTAAAAGGAGCGTTCGACATACATGTAGCGCAAAATCAGCGTTACAGCGCAGAGGATAAAAATGTATGCAGAACGGATATTGGATACTATGACTGATGAAGAAGGACAATCAACTATGTTGCCATAGAGCCCCCATCCGTTAGTCTAACACCAACGATTATGGTGCATCACAGACTATTGCACCCAATATGGGTAGCCACTTATGGAATATTAATCCTACTTTAGTTACTGGAACAGACTTACCTATATTATATGAAGGATGAAGCTGTTGCTTAATTTACCTATACATTCAATATTATCGTTCTCAAGGCTTAGCTTTATTGTTATACATTATTATCAATAATAAGAGTTTTTTATTTCATGGAAGTTCAATAAGACTTAACTTTAATAGTCAAAATGTAATAAACAAAGTTTAACCTCTGGCCATTCATTTCGAATTCTCCGCTATCAGTAGCTGTTCTCTCAAATCCATTTTTCTCTAAAACTTTTTGAGAAGCTATATTGTTAGTTGTTGTTTTCGCTTTAATTTGTTTTATGTCTATGTCAGTTACTGTTTCTACTAATAACTTCAATGCTTTAGTGGCAATACTTTTTCCAGTATGTGCTTGCCCCACCCTATAACCGAGATGACCCGTTTTTTGAGATTTATCAATATCCACGACATTTATTCTTCCTAGAATTGAACTATCTTTATCTTTAATTAAATAAAAATATGAACCTCCTTGAACTTGTTCTTCAAGTAAATCTTCGTGTCTTTTTTTAAAAACCTCAAGGTTATAATAGTCATTTCCACGAGTAGGTACCATTTCTTCGAAAAATGCTCTGTTATCAAGTTCAAACTTATACAAACCTTCAGCATCTGTATCCTGTAATTTTTCAATATATATGTCCATGTATAATAACCTCTATTCTTATATTGTTGTCTATTAGAAGTCTCTCCATGAGATTCTACCTGTTAACAGCCATTCGATTGCTGAACGATCTCCCTTATCCCATGTGCTTAATGTAAACATAACCCACTTCACAAACGCACTCGTTAATTGAAGAGTATACGAAGATAGGGAATTATTTTACTAATTCTTCTCCTGTTAAAATTTCATATAGGTCTGCTGAATCTTGCTTTGTTAATTTCACATATTTATCGCTATCGTTAACTATCTCTAGATTTTCACCATTTGAGCTAATCCATAGTAAATAAGACGCTATTTTGTCTTCGCTGCCGTAGCGATTCTTAGAAGGAAATTGAAATTGGTAGTCAGCATAGTGTGCCATTTCTACCTTTTCATTTTCAAAATTAGCATTTCCAACTATATCTATCGCTTTTTTTACCTGATTTTTTTTAGTGACTTCTTTGATGTCTTCAAAAACATTTTCTTCACCAGTTCGTTTCTGTACAGTTATTTTTTGCCCAACCATTTCATTCAAACAACCCGAAGTAACTAACAGAAAACCAAGTAGAGATAAAAACAGTATTAATTTTTTCAATCTGTTCTCCCCTTTTATTATTACTTTCTTATTGTACTACCCTGTACAGTTAGTTGAACAATAGTTGCACGGTTAATAAAGTTAATCTTCAATCAGAGGGGGGTTCTTCATCCCTCACTGATTGTTAGTTTAACCATTCGGGCTTTTACGGGCAGTTGATCCCCCACTTATTCTTCTTGTGTCCTTGAATACTTGAAGTGGGGGTCTTACTACCCGTTAATGCGGGATAAAACTATTCGAGACATTTCCGATTAGGCTTATTTTCAATCATTGCCCTTGTTATTCATTTTTTCTTGGTCCAAAAAGATATAACCCCTATAAAAGATAACAATGCTACAAATGTCCATATATTAAAGAAAATATTGTTCGAAAATTGACTAAGCAATCCTACCTCCATATATGGGTGATTTGTATTAATATAATTCCGGTATATTGTTGCTCTATAAAAAGTAATCACCCCAATAATAATGAAAACAATTAAGTAACTATACTTGAACCATTTCTGCTTTGTTAACGAAAGGATTTTATGAAGTTTCTCGAATACAAAAATCAATGAAAAATAGAAATAGAAAATAACTGGACCTGGTGCCATAACAAAAAACAGAGCTGCATTACCATTACCACCACCTAATAAATCGTTTGCGGGGTCAAATGGAACAGTTAATCTATGTGCAAAGAAAAACCCAAAAGCAGTAATTAATCCAGAAATAAAAATGCTAATAGTAAATAGTATCCTCATACCCCTATCTCCCTCCAAAATATAACGTTTTGTTTCATTTATGTATTGGACATATTTGTTACAATCACTTGATTTTTATCCATTGTCTCTTACACCCTTAAACAACTTTACCATAATAATCCATATATATATATATATCCATCCGCAAACCATCGATTTAATCGCGGAACAGGCATGTATAATTCATACACACTAGGTTAACATAACACCATTTCACGGAAGTATTTAACTCCATTTCTAAATACCTCACCTTATTTAGCTGAAGACAACCGACTTTTCTTACAGGTTAATATCGAGCTATAATTACCTTCATCTGCTACTATATATATACGTCTAAATTTAGTGAGTGATAACTGTGCCTCAACATGGATTTAACTCAAAATTATATTTCAAAACCCAAAACCCTCGACTGGAATCAGTCGAGGGTTTTTGTTGCGTAAGGGAAAGAATTCTCCTAGTGATGTTCAATTTATGAATCATGGTTTGAATTCGATAGGGGGCAAAAAAATGGAGAATCAAAAGTATAAAAACCTTAAGTTAGGAGAACGTGGAGCAATCATTAGCATTATTGCTTATGTTTTTCTTTCTATCATAAAGTTGGTTGTTGGATATATGAGTGACTCTGCCGCATTGAGGGCAGACGGACTAAACAATACAACTGATATTGTCGCATCAATTGCTGTCCTTATCGGACTAAGACTTTCACAAAAACCACCTGACAAGGATCATGGTTACGGTCATTGGAAGAGTGAAACAATTGCCTCAATGGTCGCTTCATTTATTATGTTAGCAGTTGGTATACAAGTATTGAATGAGGCAATTACCTCCATGTTTCAAGGTGGTAAAGAGACCCCTCATATTGGCGCCGCTTATGTAGGTGTTTTTTCTTCAATAGTTATGTATTTTGTCTACCGTTACAACAAAAAACTAGCCGAAAAAATTAATAGCAAAGCGGTTATGGCCGCCGCAAAAGATAACATTTCAGATGCCTGGGTAAGTATAGGAACGGCTATTGGTATATTCGGTTCACAATTAAATATGCCATGGTTGGATACGCTAACTGCCATTACTGTTGGACTATTAATATGTAAAACAGCTTGGGATATCTTCAAACTAGCTTCACACGAACTTTCGGATGGATTTGATGTAGATAAAATTAAACTCTATCAGGATATAGTCAAGAAAGTGGATGGAGTTATAGGTATAGAAACAATTAAAGGGAGGTATTACGGAAATAATGAAGTAATAGATATTGTAATTTTAGTTGATTCCTCGTTAAATATTAAAGACTCTCATGATATAGCCAGCCATGTTGAAAAAGTCTTGATAAATGATCATGGTGTATACGATGTTCATGTCCATGTAGAGCCTGAATGAATCTCCCGCGACTGAAGTCACGGGTGTTTTGGGCTTAATCATAAATTAATAATACCAACAAATAAATTGCTATTTCTTCGTCCTCAATAAAAAGCACCTGGCATCCAAACATTCCATAACCATTTGGATACCAGGTGCTATTCGCTATACATTAACTTCTAGGGGCCCATAACATAACGGATACACCAACTATACAAATTGCAGCACCAATCCAATCGTATGTATCCGGCATCTTTTTATCGACGCCCCATCCCCACAGTACAGATAGCACAATGAATACCCCTCCATATGCAGCATACACCCTGCCAAAAGTCGGGAAGTGCTGGAAAGTGGCAATCACTCCGTACATCGCTAAAACAAGCCCGCCTATAAGACCCAAGTAAGCCGGTTTACCCTCTCTTAACCACTGCCAAATAAGATAACCTCCACCGATTTCCGCTAGACCCGCAAATAAAAAAAGCAGTATTACTGTAATCAAAATAAAGACATCCTTTCGAAAGTTTAATATGGAGGTTCTATAACCTTTTTATATAGATGAAGTAATCACTAGCAACATGGAGAAAAAACGCAGCAAACAATCTCCAAAGTCATAAAGGTCATAATGATTCCCTTCAAAACCGCTTCGATCCACCCTCTTAGGCGCCTTCGCTCAGTTTTTTATATGTATTCATATGTTCAATATACTTCGACATTATGCTGGTTGAATTGAAACCCGTTGTCAATGTTTGATTATTAAAGTTTAGGGATGTCTTCATTATACCTCAATCACTCTTTCCTCTTTTGATAAAATTATTGCGAAGTCCGTAGGTAACAGCTTATACATTATTTCGTACCAATGAATAATCTATAGTAAGTAGTGACTTAGCCATCAGAGGAGGTTTTTATATTGTCACGGAGGAGAAATGGAAGATTTCGTTTTTGTATTCTACCAGGCTATAATTGGTGTGGACCTGGCTGTAATGGGCCCGGCGCACCTATTAATGATTTAGATGCAGCTTGTAAAGCACATGATGATTGTTATCGCAGGGGTAGAAACCCATGTGAATGTGACCGCGAATTTCTTAATCGGCTACGATCTAAAATAGATCCATGTACTAAAAAAGGAAGACACGCCCGTATGCTTTATAATTATATGAAACTACAAAAGATTTTCACTTGCAACTTTTATAGATAATGAAAGGCGCTTGGTACTAAAGTAATTCAGCGTATGTTAGAACTAGGTGCTTTAAATCATGTTTTTTCCGATCTTTTAATTACCAATAAACTCATATGGTACAGTTAGCATTAAAAAAACTAGAAAAATAAGTGAAAATGATGAAGCAGATAGAACTTTTACAGGTTGCTAGTATTACTCAACTTAATATTTACACATCCTATATCTGAAAGGAATTCCATCCCTAAATGTTCCTAGCACTTATGCAAACTTCATTTGCACCACCAACCTGGCTGAAGACAATCTTGACGTTGCAATGGACTTGGTCAAATTGGGCGTTTGCAATTGTTCCGGTACGCTGACACTTCAAAACCCGAATTTGCAGCTGAATTGTCCTGGTGACAGTAATTTATCACCATAAAGGATCATTGATAGGATCTTTCTTCTGGAGTTCCAAATAATATGGACCTAGGCTAAACATGATATACGCAGCACATGAGACATGCACAACAATACCTAGCAATATATTATCAAATAGCTGAGGGGCGATAATCATAAAAGGTATAAATATATTTAACATACCACCTTTTAATCTTGATTTTTTCGTTCGGTACTGTATTTGACCACAGTAAGGACATGTCATTTTTGTGTTTTTCATGCTTTGTTTCAAGGCCTCTCGATAGGACCATTCTTCACCACATTCCACACAAATCGGTAAGCCTTTTCCACTTTTTTGCAAGCGTCTCTTTAACAAGTCCCGCAGAATAATAAAGAAGCTTATGTAGAGTACCGCTTTTGAAAAATCATTAGTAAGCATTGACCAAGTCGTAGTCGTTATAGGTTCAATCGGTGCTGCACCTTGCGCCTTACTTGCAGGTCCCTCCTGTTGCCATAGTAAATAACTGAAGCCTATTGCGAATATCGTGAAAATCGCGAGCACAAATCGATATTGTAAGTTGATGCGTCTCTTGTGGTTGTGTAATTTTGCTTTTGCCTTCGTTGCAATTAGCTGCTTCTTCTCTTTGGACAATGACACAGACTGAAGCTCACGATTTAAATCTTCCTTAAATTGATTCACGGCCTTGTTCCTCCCATTCATAATCAATTATCCGATTTCCCAGTTGCTTTCGCGCACGCTGTAATCTAGTTCTTACCGTAGCTTCCGGACGCTCCAATAATTCCGCGATTTCTACCGTCGTCATCTCCTGAAAATAATAAAGAATGAGCACTTCACGATAGGTGATTGATAATGTAAACAAGGCATCCACTAATTCCTGCTTTTCCACTTTCTCAATCATTGCACGTTCAGGCGTATGAGTAGTGCCTCTCCCTTTAATTTTTTCAAACAGCATGGTTCGCTTGTTCTTCCAACTTCGTAAATAATCATGGCTGCGATTAACCGTCATTTTCACCAAGTAGGTCCTCAGCGATGCCTCCCCCCTGTACTGATCCTGTTTCTCATAGAAGGCAATGAACACGTCTTGTACAATATCCTCAGCGGTTGCATTATTTTTCACGTACAAATAGGCGACACGCAATAAATAATCACCATGTTCGGCAATAATTTCTTCAATTTCCGTCACAACCTCACCTACCTTCATCCTACTGACGCACCCCAAGCCTTTTCCGATTCACTTTTACTAACTTTATTTACTATGCATGTATTTTAAATCCTCATTAGATGCAATTATAGCGCTCTTCTTTGAGATAATGAAAAATACCTGGTAATAAACCCAAATGGGATTATTACCAGGTATCTGGGCTGTTCAAATTTACTTTGGGGTAACTCCAACCAGGCAACATGCTCGCAGTAGTGAACAATGAAAATAAGGTGTAGTGGTGCATCTTTTAACAATTCCGTTGAGATTGGACAAATTCCCAAGCGTTATTGGCTTATATTTTCAAACTCCCAGATTGCATTTTATAATTCCTAAAAACCATACCATTTGTCTGCGTCATACCGAACTTATCATAATAAGGAATTAAATCGTCATCACAGCATAGGTCAATCATATAGATGCCATCGAGTTCTTTTAGCATCCGATCTACTAATTCCTTACCTATACCTTTATTTTTGTATTCCGGTAAAACCTCAAGAAATGGAATGTAGGCAGATAGAACTCCATCACTTATCGCTGTAATAAATCCAACTACTTGATTAGTTTGATCATCAATAGCAATAATCACTTTACTGCTTTTCTTTAATAGTAGTAAGTGAGTTTGCGGATTTGGTGGCTTTGGCCAATCTACAAAAAAGCCCTTTAACATATCAGAAGAAATACCATCGAGTGTGTTCTTGTATATCATAATATATCAGCTCCTAATTTATAGTTATTTATTAGATAGATGATATATCTCAAAAGTAAAGTACCAAAAATATGACCTCCAAGCATTCTAAAGAATACTATACAGCAATTATTAAAAGATGCAATATTTAGTATTTTACCTATTAAAGCTAATTCACCTATATATGATGAAATAAAAAAGATACCCGGTCCTAACACAAGTCGCAATTGTATCAGAACCAGGTATCTTACACTATCGATTATTTCATAATTCTTTACTACTACACAAAGCTGGTGGGTACCTTTTATTCTTTCATTATATTATCAACCCTTCACTCTTCACTAATCTCTAACGGTTTACCTTCTAAAATCTGCTCGACTTCTTCGTCACCAGTTAAAAATGCGAAGTTGTAACGTGCGGGTATTGCAAAAACTTATTTTTCACTACGATTTAATTCTTTTGGTCCGATAGGTGCTGCCCCTATATGGAACTTCTCCTGCTGTAATAAATCCCATTGCTCTATTGTGAAAATCATAATCGGTATATCTTGACGCGGATTTTCCGAAGTCCACTGAGGATGTCGAATAGAATTCATTGGACCATTTTCAATTACCTCTTCCGTTTGAGCCTGTGAAACCGCCAAGCCCTCCCACTCGTCCGTTACAATCGAATAATCCTTCCAAGTTGCGGGTAATGTAAAATCAAACCCATATTCTGTGTTTTTATAAAGGAGCGCCATTTTAGGCGCTCCTTTTTGATATATTCTGTTACATATCCCAAGCCAAAATTAGTAATGAACCCAAGATGGTAACAAGCGCTATGGCAACTGCATAATAGATATTCATATAAATCGCCTTTTTATCTTCAGTTTCACCAGCATGCATAAAGACAACGAGTTGGACTGCTGCTTGTACGAATGCTGTGACTAAAAGAATTGTCATCCCCACTGCAAATGAAAAATCTAAGAAATAGACAGTCAGTGCAGCTGCAGTAAGAACTAACGAAAAGATAAAGCCCATTACTTGTTTGCGCGGGAATAATTCGCTCATGTTACATCATTCCTTTCAAGTAGATGAAGCTGAAAATAAAGATCCAGACAACATCTAAGAAATGCCAGTAAAGTGAAAAGATAAATGATTTATTGGCTGTCTCAGGCGTCAAACCGCGCTTTTTCACTTGAAGGATGATGAATAATCCCCAAAAGAAACCAAGTGTAACGTGAGCTCCATGTGTCCCTAATGTAGTTAATAGGATAGCTGTGAATGCACTCGTTTGAAGGCCAGCTCCAACATGGACATAATGCGTAAACTCATAAATTTCTACGCCTATGAATGCAAGACCAAGTAGCAAGGTAATCGCAAAGAATGTCATCATTGCATTTTTTTTACCTAGACGCATTGCATGAACACCAAGACCAATCATAAAACTACTTGTTAACAGTAAAATCGTTTCAAAGAGCACTGGAGTGAGTTCAAAAATCTCAGCTCCGGACGGTCCGTTGCCCGTACGATGCTCTAAAATGAAGTAGGTTGCGAAAAGTGTTGCAAACAGCATTACTTCGGCTCCAAGGAAAATCCAGAAACCTAAAATATTCAATTTATTTTGTTCTGTACCATATTCAAGTGGAAGCGAGTTATCTGTTTTCATCAGCCCGCACCTCGCAATCTTTTTCAGTGTCTTCTACTTCTTGAACGGAAATGTAATGCCCGTGGTCTTTCTCGAATGAACGGTAAGCCAAACACGCAAAGATTCCAATTGTCGCAAGAATTGCAGGAAGCCACATGTTGAATATGAGCGAGAAGCCCCATACGAAGAAAATACAACTCATGATGAACGGCATACCGCTGTTATTCGGCATATGAATCTTTTCAATTTCATCTTTGAATAATGGTTGTCCTTTTTTCTTATGATCCCAGAACGCTTCAATTGAATTAACTTGAGGTGTCTTCGCAAAGTTATACGATGGCACCGGACTGTGAGTGGCCCATTCCAACGTACGTGCATCCCACGGATCTGAACTGATATTTCTTGATGCATAGCGAATGCTGTGATAGATGTTATAGACAATTAAAGCAAAGCCTATCGCCAGTACAATTGCTCCAGCAAAGGACAGTAAATTAAGCGCTCCATACCCCGATGCTTCAGAGTACGTGTACATCCGACGTGCTTGTCCATCCAATCCAGTGAAGAACATTGGGAAGAATGTTACGTTAAAGCCAATCGCGATAAACCAAAATGCCCATTTCCCAATTCTTTCACTTAACATGAAGCCAAACATTTTCGGCCACCAATACGTGAGACCAGCTATCATCGCGAAGACAACACCAGGAATAATTGTGTAGTGGAAATGCGCAACCAAGAACATCGTATTATGGTATTGATAGTCGGCACTGGCCATACCAAGCATTACCCCGGTCACTCCACCGATTGTAAAAATCGGAATGAATCCTATTGTATAAAGCATCGGAACAGTAAATTCAATTTTCCCTTTACGCATCGTAAGCAGCCAGTTAAATATCTTAATCCCAGTCGGAACGGCAATCGCCATTGTCGTGATTGAGAAAATACTGTTTGTCAGTGGACCTTGTCCCATTGTAAAGAAATGATGAGTCCAAACCAAGAATGAGAAAAACGAAATGATTACGATTGATGCAACCATTGATTTATACCCATAAAGGTTACGACGGGAAAAAGTAGAAATGATCTCACTATAAATACCGAATGCCGGCAAAATCAGAATGTAAACTTCCGGATGTCCCCAAATCCAGAACAGGTTCGCCCAGAGCATATCCATCCCGCCATTTGTCATCGTAAAGATATTTGTACCGAATAGCCGATCCATCGTTCCCAATAGAAGCGCAATTGTCAGTACAGGAAATGCGAAAACGACAATTGCATTCGTGATTAAAGCAGTCCATGTGAACATTGGCATTTTCATCAATTTCATTCCAGGTACTCTCATTTTGAGTATCGTAGTCGTGAAGTTAATGCCTGATATTAATGTACCAATACCGGCAATCTGAATCGCCAGCATGTAATAATTGGTTCCTACAGATTGACTGAAGTCATTCCCTGCAAGTGGGAAATACGAAGTCCAGCCGGCATCAGGAGAGCCACCAACTACGAATGAAATATTGAATAACATCGCCCCCATAAAGAACAACCAGAAACTAAGTGCATTCAAACGAGGGAATGCTACATCGCGCGCTCCAATTTGCAATGGAACAACGAAGTTCATTAATGCATAGATAAATGGCATAGCCATGAAAATGATCATAACAACCCCATGTGTGGTGAAAACCTCATTGTAATGCTGAGCATCTAACAGCTTGTTGTCAGGTACAGCAGTTTGTGCCCGCATCATAATTGCGTCTACTCCACCACGGAATAGCATTATCAAAGCAGCAATCAGGTACATAATACCGATTTTCTTATGGTCTACGGTTGTCAGCCATTCACGCCATAAATAACCCCATTTTTTAAAATATGTTAATCCGAAGAGAATCGCAATCATGGTTAGGCCAATGGCAACCATTGATGCGTAAATCGCAGGACTTGGATGTGGAATCGCAAAACGATCAAAGTACTCCATACTTTTATGACTCCTTTCGAAAATTAGACTCTATATGCAAAGTGATTTGTTTGGAAATTTTAATGTTGATGTTCCATGTCTGATCCACCATCAACATCGGTAGATTCGTCTTTTTTTGCTTTATCATCGGAATTACTTGATCCATGTTGATGTCCCCCATGCTCTCCTTCTGGAGCCGGTGAGAATTCCAAGTGAGTTTTATTAAACGTTAATTGGCCAAGATGACCCGGTTCTAATAACTCTTCAAATCTCTCCTCAGTAAGAGTATCCGCAGTCGCTTTCACTTCTTCTACCCATTTATCGAATTCCGATTCAGGCATCGCTTCCACATGGAATATATTCTCAGCGAACCCTTTACCGCTAAAGTTTGCATTTCTCCCCATGTATTCTCCCGGAACGCTAGCTGCCAAATGTAACGTGGTCACCATGTCCGACATTGCATATTTTTGTCCGCCAAGTTGTGGAATCCAAAAACTCGTGATGGGTCCGTATGAGTAAAGTCTAAATTCCAACGGTCGATCTGTTGGGATATACAAATAGTTAACAGTTTCGATATTTTCTTCTGGATAACTGAAATGCCATTTCCAGTCAGAGGAAGATGCATAAACAACCAATGGCTTTTGACCTTCATAACCCTTTGGTGTCGCCTCAACTTCATAAGTGGATTTGACAGTGATGATTGAAAGGAAAATGATAATCAGAACCGGAATACCAACAATAATCGCTTCAACCACCGGATTACCTTCGATATGTGGGGGCTCATAATCTGCACTCTGTTTCGACGCACGATATTTTATTACGATGTATGCCAACATACCGAAAACCACGACCACAACCAACGCCATGGTAGCAATCGAAATCCAAATAACATTAGAAATCGTTTCAGCTTGCGGCCCTTTTGGATCCATAACCATTACTGGTTCACAGCCAGCTAACACTGCGATAATACTGATAACCAAACCTAAAAAAGTCCATTTCATTCTCATGAAGGTACCCCTTTCTTTTACTCTATAAGCTTTAGTAGCATAATAAAAAAACATATTAGTCGGTTACTCTCACAACATATTTTCATCTTATTATAATGAAATACTAAAAACAATTACCTAAAGTGAACTTCATCAAAACTTCATCAATTCTTCACCGAAAGGCTAGTAATTACGTCACAAAACGTTCAACAAGTTCACTTTTCGTTTATATAAAAATAATGAATACCTTATTATTATTAAATGTTTTATAGTCTGATTACTGAAAAAATATGTTATTCACCCCTTATTAATTCAGGCTTTTCTCACCTCACAAATCCTGAAAGAAATAATTTAATTAAAACCCGTATTGGAATCAATTACATTCGTATTCAATTACTCGTTACCACACAAAAAACACTTCTTTCTAGAATGCATTTTCGTTTCACATTATTAATAACATGCCAAACATCAAATCAATTAATAATAATTTGAGTACCGAGAGGATTAAATGATTTGTTATTGAGTCGAATACTGGACACAAAAAAGGTACTAGGTAAAAACAATTGGGAATTGTTTTTAACCTAATACCTTTTGCAATACATGAATACCCAATAAACCTTTACCCCAGTTATAGTAAAGAGTTTATTTTTAATGGGTTTGATTCCTTATTAATCTATAATTAAATCTCCAACCATGTAACGCATTCAACGTGCGCTGGGTGCTGACGGTAGAATAAATTAAGATGTAACTGTATTCATTTCTAGAGCTACATATCTAAATTGACATTCGTTGCGTATGACATAATAAAAGGAAGGGGAAATAATCATCCCCTTCCTTTTATATAGTAAACTCAAATTCTTTTAAAGAAGGATTATTTGTCACTAAACCTTTTACTCTTTCTATTGTATTAGAATCTTTGGGTACCCCACCACTTCTATTAAGCACGAGCCACCTGAGACAAGCCAAGGCTTCAAAAACTTCAAGTTCCTTCTGCTGAATATCCTTTTCTAAAAGATAAGCAGAACGAAACACATAAGCATATCGCTCTGAGACATATATTTTCAGTAAAGTAAGTGACCACGCAAAATCATATCTCGGGTCCCCTAATTGCCCATTCGTCCAATCGATTACAGTATACTGGTCATTTTCCTCCATAATGTTATTCACATGAAAATCGCCATGAATAATATGTTCTTGCTTTATTTGGGTTATTTGTACAAGAGAAATCAATGCTTTATATATGTCAGAGTGTTCTCTTACTCCAGGAAAAAAATAGTCAATGAAATCGTACTTTGGAAGTTTTATATTTCCAATCTCTTTAACGGGAATTTGATGTATTTTTGATAAGATGTTTGCAATCTTTGTCATTTTCTTTTCGTTTGCTTTAAGCACAGGTATTCCGTCAAATGTTGTTAACAACACCTTATCTCCGTTTAGATTTATCCCCCAGCCTAATGGTTTAGAGACTGATAATCCTCGTTCCAATAGGACATTCAATAATCGATATTGAAAACTAATATCGGGTTTGGAACTCTTACTCCATACTTTCAATACAAAGCTATCTTTACCTGAACATATCTTCATGACTTCAGCTTCAAATCCATGTTCCATTGGGTGCATGGTTAAGGTGTCTCCTTGAATTAATAGATCATCTATAACTTCATTTTGTTCTACCCAATCCACGATACCTAAAGGGTTTCCCAATAATATTCCATCTCCTTAGTGAAAGATACAAACTGCCCAAACAACTCGAAATACCTTTTTACATTTTCACAAGCACTATATTTCAATTTACTACATCTTTTTTCTCCTATTCACAACTACGTGACACCAGTCAATAACGCGATTAAATATCCCTTAGCACAACAAAGATATATTGTCATCTAACTGTTTTACAGCTCTGCTTATAGTATCTATAACTAATTCTGGGTTTTCTAAATGTATTGAATGATTGTTGTTAGTTTTAATTTGCACAGTATTATTTGTCAAATTACTAAGAAGTTTTTGTTGGTTAATCCAAATTGGGTCTATATTATTAGAACTTAAAATTGTTACGGATAAGTTTAAATTCAGTGGTTCGGACTTTTTAAGTTGCATAGCAGATTTTTCGCTATATAGAAATTCCTTAAAAACAGCTTCATAAGATTTTGAACGGTATCCTATATACTTAATATACTTCTGATATGGTTCTGGAAGTTGTTTTCTTCCAACAGGAAGTTTTAATAGTTTCGGAAGCCCTAAACCACTGGTGAGATAACCGAACTTGAATAACTTGAGATTTTTCTTATGCATTTTCCTTCGAACAGTGTCCCATTCAGCACTCAAATATCTATTTTCATGAACAGAATCAATTAAGATTAAAGATGCTACCTTATTTGGATATTTACTAGCAAATAATCGCATATTTAAACCCCCAAAGGAATGTCCTACTAAGATATATGGTGGATTTATTTGAAGTTTCTCTAAAATCTCCGATAAATCACTAACAACATCTTCGCTTGTGTATGCTTTCTCTATTGCAGTGCTCCAACCATATCCTGCTCTATCAAATGAGATTACCCTACAAAACTTAGACAATTGAGGCTGAATATAATACCAATCAATTGAACAGCAACTTAACCCCGCGTCTAATATTACAGTACATTTAGTCTCTTCACATTCAGAAACAACAGTATGAACTACCCTATCTTTTATATTTACTAAATCACCTATTTCTCTTACCCTATTCTTCTTATCAAAATACATGTTTGCCATTACAAACGGAAAACCTACTATCTCTAATGTGGTCTTAATGATTTTTTCAGTTTTCATTTCTTCCCACCTTTCCATACAAGGTAAATAATACCATAAACTAATTTAAATTTTGCAGAAAACAATGCAAATTTGATAAATTGGTTAAAATCCCCTGGATCCATTCACCTCTTCCAATTTAACCAAATTGAAGTAAGTTGTGACCTCAACCATCGGGGACCTACAAGTAAAACATCACCAAGAACAATAGAGAATACGTTTTCGAACACAAATAAAAACGATCACATTTCTAAATGTGATCGTTTTTATTAAAGTGACATTGAATACCCATGCCTCGCCAAATACTCTTCCTTCTCTATAT
The DNA here is from genome assembly GCF_001590685.1 of Sporosarcina psychrophila. Taxonomy (GTDB): domain Bacteria; phylum Bacillota; class Bacilli; order Bacillales_A; family Planococcaceae; genus Sporosarcina; species Sporosarcina psychrophila. The sequence continues at coordinate 719,954 of NZ_CP014616.1, read as the reverse complement.
AATCCGGCATAATACTTCCGACACGTCTCCAAAATGAGCGATCATGATTCATATGAAGTATATGACAAAGTTCATGGATTATCACATAATCGATGACTTCAACCGGGGCCATAGCTAGACGATAATTAAAAGTTAGCTTTTTATCCGAACTACAACTACCCCACTTGGCTTTAGACTCTACTATTTCGATGATTTTAGGCTTTACTTTTAGTTGTTTTTGATATATTTTTATCCGTTCTTCTATAATCGTCCTACAGCTGGCGATATAGAACTTCTTGAGATTTCTTTTAAGTACCTCTTCATTTAACTCACTACTATCTATTAACTCATGAAGAAAACGGTCTTTCCCAAGGTATAAAAACTTCCCTTGAGCGTGATACTCTCTTGCCTTAGGGGCTTCTCGAGCTACTTCAATTTCATGTATTTTCTCTAGTATCCTTTTCCCTTTGCTCTCAATGGCACTGACAATCATTTCTTTACTTGTGTCATTTGGAGCTTTAACAGTTATGAAACCAAACGAATCTATCTGAATCGCTAGCTTCTTCCTATTTCCATACTGAACATTAAATTCTATAATTTCATTTTCAATTTCAACTTTCATAACTAACATCACCTTTATACATTTATTCCTAACTCTTGTTTATTAACTAATCCGCTGTTTTCTTTCTATTCTTAGCCACAATCCATCGATTCGCTTCCTGATACATTCATCTTAGTGTGTATTAACCATTCTGGCAACAAACGCTCCGTAGAGTAATTCAGGCGCTACGTGTACAACTACTTTTTGGGACGAAAGAACAGCGGTTCTTCTTATCTGGATATAATCCGCCAAAGATACAATTTTGGCGGCTGAAACTTTCTTTATGATTTTCTCTTTTTTAATAGTAAAGAAGTGTCACTTTCTATTAGGCATCACATGATTAGATGCATAGTCTTTCTTAAAAGTAAGCAAGAAGCACATTATACAACGTTCAAGAGTGCCCGAAATTGTATCTTCGGGCACTTACACTCTCTATAGAAAGTCATCTATTCATTTCTTCCAAAACAGCTGCATTTTCCACTTGAACAATGCAGGAACGCGACAGGCTACTATCCACAACAGGATTACTAAAAAATGTATGGCTAGTACCCCTCAGTAAATCTGTCATGAATAGTTAGCCGGAGGCGGGCCGGAAATAGTCCAGTGAAAATGAAGGTCATCAAGCCCTTCTCACTAGTATTTTATTCAAATAAATGGGTCATCAACAGACGAAATAACATTTAAAAGAATATCAAGTCCCCATTAAATTCAGAACCTTTCTAGAACTCGGCACCTTTCCCTTGCAATTGCGTTAGAATAGAGGTAAGGTTTGTCTAATTAGAAATTCACTTATTTCAAAAATTTTGAAGTAAGGATAGAGGCGCAAAGACCATCAGTACACACGTGGAGGATGATGAGATCCTGTGACATTTGTGGAAAGGGGAATTTGCCGAAGTGGAGAGAATCTCATTTTCTTGAAGCTGGTTCTGTGTTGAATAAACACAGAATTGTCATATAGGAAACTATATGGAGGGCTATCTTATGCAAAGAAATAATTTATTATTTCTACTGCAACAACGAGCCCTTGTTGTTGCTTTTTTGCGTTCATTCACTAACTGCCCTTCTTCCTCTATTTTTTTAAAATAAATTATAGGATGTGGAGAAATAATGAATTTCGGACAAGTATTAACTGCTATGGTGACTCCTTTTGATGAAAATGGTGAAATTGATTTTCAAGCTACAAAAAACTTAATTAATTATTTAATTGCTAATGGAACAGATGGCTTAGTGGTATCTGGTACAACAGGAGAGTCTCCGACGTTAACAGAAGAAGAAAAGGTCAAATTATTCAAGTTTACAGTGGACGTTGTGAATGGCAGAGTTCCGGTGATTGCTGGTACAGGCTCGAACAACACAAAAGGATCAATTGAACTAACAATACTTGCAGAAGATGTAGGTGTCGATGGTATTATGCTCGTTGCGCCATACTATAACAACCCATCTCAAGAAGGATTATATCAACACTTTAAGACAATTTCGGAGGTCACATCTTTACCGATTATACTTTATAATGTTCCCGGACGCAGTGTTGTCAACATATCTGCTGAAACAGTCATTCGCCTTTCAAAAATACCTAATATCGTTTCTATTAAAGAGGCAAGCGGTGATTTAGATGCGATGGTCGAAATTATTACTCATACACCTGAAGATTTTTCATTGTATAGCGGTGATGATGGTTTAACAATTCCAGTGTTATCAATTGGTGGAACAGGTGTTATTTCTGTAGCATCCCATGTTATAGGAAATGAAATGCAAACGATGATTGAACATTTCAAAAGCGGCAATATTCAAGAGGCAGCTAAGGATCATCGTAGACTACTACCAATAATGAAAGCACTTTTTGCTGCTCCAAATCCATCACCTGTAAAAGCAGCTTTGAATTTAAAAGGAATCCCTGTCGGTGGTGTCCGCTTACCTATGATTCCTTTAAGCGATGAACAACTAAGTTCACTACAACGAGCACTAGATATCCATGAAAAAGTAACTTCTTAATAAACCATTGTGACAGGTACCAGGTTCTAAAACAATTCACAAATCAATAAGAACCTGGCACCCATCACTCTATCTCATCGTCTATAAGCTTAGTGGGTGCAAAATTTAGACCCTCAGCGAGCCACGGAACCCCCTGGCAGCATAGTAGGATTCTGCTCCATTGTGATACACAAAGACAGTGTCGTAGCGCCAATCACAAAAGATAGCCCCTCCGAGTTTTCTAATATTGGCAGGTGTTTGCACCCAGCTCGATGTTTTCATATCGAACTTTCCAAGTTCCTGCAACTCCCGGTATTGTTCTTCCGTTAAAAGCTCAATGCCCATGTCGGAAGCCATATCAAGAGCATTATTTTCTGGTTTATGCTTTTTTCTTGACTCCAACGCTTCTAGGTCGTAACAAACACTTCTACGGCCTTTAGGGCTTTCTATTGAACAGTCATAAAAAATATATTCGCCCGACTTTTTATCATGACCAACAACATCCGGTTCACCACCGGTTATTTCCATCTCATTAAGCGACCATAGTTTTTCAGTATTCGCTTCCAACTTCGCTTGGACTTTACTCCATTAAAGTTCTTTATGGCGATTCATGTTTTTCTCAAAACGAGCTTTCAATATTTCGAGTAATTCTTCACGTTGTTCTAGTGACAACTCCTTGTTTCTCTTTGTCATACTAGTTTCCTCCCCTATTTTTTTATTATGTATAGAATACTCTTAATTTTTATTACGAGCTACCTTAAATAAAAACGGAGGAGAAAATTTTTCATTTTTCTCCTCCGTTTTTATTTTATGAATTGAAATCATATATTTGACCTTTAATCAAATATGCTGCGCTTTCAGCGATATTTGTGATATGGTCTGCTGTTCTTTCAAGATAACGATTTACAAATAATAATTGGACAAGCTGATTTGTTTCTTCTGGATGTTCACTTAGATACGTAGTCAGTTTTTTATAGTTTTCACGACTGCATTGATCCACTTCATCCTCTAAGTCGCCAACTTCTTTAGCAAGTACCATATTTTCCTCTAAAAAAGATTGGAGTGCTTTTCGGAGCATTTCAATTGATATGTCTTTCATCTTTTCTACATGTGTGATTTCCAGTAAAGATGTTGTTTGACCAATCTTAATGGTTGATTTTGCAATATTTACGGCAAAATCCGCAATCCGTTCAATTTCAGACGAAATTTTAAGTACACCAATAATTTCGCGTAAATCCCTTGAAATAGGCGCTTCTTTTGCCATAATCCAGATTGCAAACTGGTTAATTTCCACTTCAAGTTTATCTATTGCTGTATCTCCCTCCATGGTTTTTATAGCAATTTCAACATCTTGTGTTTTCAAGGCTTTAACTGATTTTTCTAAGGCAATAATTGATAGTTCACCCATTTCGGTGATTTTACTTTTTAATTCCTCTAAATTTTTCTCGAAGTTTTCACGCATGATCCTTTGTTACCCCCTGTTATCCGAATCGACCTGTGACATAATCTTCGGTTCTTTGATCTTTTGGCGTAGAGAAAATATTATCTGTATCATCGTATTCAACAACTTCTCCATTTAAGAAAAATGCTGTTTTATCAGAGATTCGTGCAGCTTGTTGCATGTTATGAGTAACAATAACAATCGTATAATCTTTTTTCAATTTCGTGATTAGTTCTTCGACTTTTAACGTAGAAATTGGATCTAGTGCGGAAGTAGGCTCATCCATTAATATAACATCTGGTTTCATCGCAATGGCACGTGCAATGCAAACACGTTGTTGCTGACCACCAGACAAACCTAGTGCTGATGTTTTAAGACGGTCTTTTACCTCTTCCCAAATCGCGGCTCCGCGTAAACTTTCTTCCACAATTCGATTTAATTCTTTTTTATTTTTTATGCCTTGCCCCTTTGGACCATAGGCAACATTATCGTAAATGCTCATTGGGAATAAATTTGGTTTTTGAAATACCATTCCCACTTTTGTGCGTAATTTAATTACATCACTTGAATTATAAATTTTTTCATGATCAATGACAACTTCACCTGTAATTTTCACACCATCAATTAAATCATTCATTCGGTTTAATGTTCGTAAAAAAGTGGATTTGCCACAACCTGAAGGACCGATTAAAGCAGTAACCTCATTTGCACGAATAGCAAGATCGACGCCGAACAGCGCTTGTTTCTCACCATAGAATAAATTCAAATCCGTTACATTAATTTTTGATGTACCTACTTTATGTTGCTCCATATGCGCAAATACCTTTCCTACTTGATTTTGTGTGATTGCTGGTTCCATTACTGCTGTACTCATTGATAAGCACTCCTTATTTGTTGGTTCCTTTGTTTAACTTTTTTGATATGTAGGTTGCTGAAAGGTTGATGATCAAAATGAGAACGATTAAGACGATCCCCACTGCTGCAGCAAGTTCAATGTCTCCCGATTCTTGTGTGACTAAATAGGAATGAACCGTTAACGTTCGAGCCGATGAAAAGATTCCATTTGGCATGGCAGCAACAGTTCCGGCTGTTAAGAAAATAGCAGCTGACTCGCCAACAATTCGTCCAACAGAGAGGATGATACCCGATAAAATCCCCGGCATGGCATTAGGTAAAATCACCTTATATAAGGTTTGTAGCTTCGTTGTCCCAAGTGCTAACGAACCTTCACGATAGGAAGCCGGTACTGTTTTCAATGCTTCTTCTGTTGTTCGGATGATGACAGGCAAAACAATAATCGTTAATGTTAATGAAGCAGCAATAATGGACATACCTAACTTTAAGGTTGTTACAAAGAATACTGCCCCAAACAAACCGTAAATAATCGAGGGGATTCCTGTCAAACTTTCTGTTGCAAAACGTATGATTCTTACCAAACGCCCTTGTTTCGCGTATTCTTGCAAGTAAACGGCCGCTAATATCCCAATGGGTGTTGCGATGATCAATGAAATAACAATTGTGTAGACCGTTGTTACAATCATTGGCCAAATACCGCCGCCTCCAGTTGGTGAATAATCGCCAAAGATGAAATCGAAGCTGATTAAACGAAATCCTTTATAAAAGATGAACCCCACAATCATAACGAGGACAGCAACCGATAAGAAAGCCGAGAACCATAAAAGTCCACGTAACAAGTTATCTTTAAATTGCCTCATCTTAGTTGCCACCCTTCGCACTGATTCTGGCTAATACAAAATTCAAAATTAATATAAATGAGAATAAAACAATTCCCGTTGCAAACAACATTTCTTGATGTGTACCGAATGCATAACCCATTTCTAAAGCAACATTTGTCGTCAGTGGACGAACACTATCTGTAAGGCTCGTAGGGACGATTAAACTATTACCAGCTACTAAGATAACTGCCATCGTTTCTCCGATTGCTCTACCTAAACCTAATACGATTGCCGTCATAATTCCTGACTTAGCTGCTGGTACAATGACTTTAAAAATTGTCCCAATATGAGATACGCCAAGTGCTAATGATCCTTCACGATATGTATGAGGGACCGCACGAATCGCCGTCTCTGCTACAGTCACAATTGTGGGTAACATCATGATTGCTAGCACAAGAATAACAGCTAGTAAACTTTGTCCTTTCACTAAACCGAACGTATCTTGTAAAAATGGAACAATGATTGCAAGTCCAAATACACCGTATAATACAGATGGGATACCAGCTAGCAACTGAATGGCTGGTGAAATAATTTTAGCTACTCTTTTAGAGGCAATTTCCGCCAAGAAAATCGCTGTAAATAAGCCAATAGGAACCCCAATAATTAATGCTCCAATTGTTGCATAAATTGATGCAACAATCATTGGGAAGATACCGAATTTATCTTCACTCGGTACCCAATCAGTGCCAAAAATAAAATCTATAAAGCTATAACCACCTGCTACAAAGGGATGAGCTCCTTTATAAAATACAAATCCAATGATTAACAATAAAGTGATAACTGAAAGAAGTGCGCAAATCAAGAAAATTCTTGAAGACACCTTCTCTAACAAATACTTCCTTTTATTTGCTTTACCGATTGCTACGGCCTGCTCGTTAGTTGTTGGGATAGACACACTTTATTCCTCCAAAATCACACTCAAAATTATGGTTCTGTTTTTCTTTAAGAATCTTTTATTTTATAGGAATAGCTCCTGCTTCAGCTGCAATGAGTTGTCCATCTTCACTTAAGATGAAATCTATAAATCGTTGGCCATCCTCTGTTAATTGACCTTCTTTATATAGAAATAAGAATGGTCTAGACAAACTGTATTGTTCTTTTAGAACATTTTCTGCATTTGCTGCTACGCCATTAATGTCGATTGTCGAAATGGAGTCATCTATATATTCAAATGAAATAAAGCCCACTGCATGTTTATTGTTCCCTACTGTTGTTTTAATATTACCGTTACCACTTGCAATAATTGCATTTCTTATTAATTCGCCAGAGCTGTAATCGACAATTTCTTGGAAAGCATCACGTGAACCTGAACCATCCTCGCGAGAGACAACAACGATTTCCATATCATCTCCACCAAGTTCTTTCCAGTTCGTCACAACTCCAGTAAAAATCTTCTTTACTTGCTCCATCGTAAGATCTTTTATTTTGTTAGTTGGATGAGTCACTACTACAATTCCATCATAAGCAATAACGACCTCATTCAATCCACTCGCTATTTCTTCATCCTTTAAATCTCGTGAAGACATACCGATTTCAGACACGCCACTGATTGCGTTGGTAATACCCGCAGATGAACCAATTTGGTTTATTTCAATATTCGTTTTGTCTTGCTCTGAATATTTGTGGGCTAGTTTTTCAGCAAGCGGCCCTACAGATGTTGATCCTGAAATAGACACTGTTGCGTTACTACCTTTTGACGCTTGTCCGTTAGGTTCATCATTGCTTGTACATGCGGATAGTATAGTAATTAGAGACAGCGTTAATAATCCCATTTTCACTCTTTTCAACCTAGTCATTTGTGACCTCCTAGAAATAGGTTAGGAACTTTTTTATGTCGTATCTTGTCTAATACTAGAATAATCGCCTAGTGTAAATTTTCAACAGGTATTTTGTAAAGCTTTTGTAAATTTCATTAAAAGCAAGATACTTTATGTTAAAAATTGTTAAGAATTAATACTCGACAAGATAACTTAGGATGAGTTGAAATTAAAACTTAAATACCTTCCATTTATTTCACAGTCATTCTAAGTAGATTGAATACATGATTTCAATTTTATAGTCTCAAACAAAGCTGTGTAATCATCTCGTCATGTCATAGAATACAGTTTCCAAAAGAACCGCCTTTTGTCCCACTGATGGTTTTGAAGGTTTACCGAGTGATATTCCCTTCTTTGTAAGCAGACCTATAACTATTAACTGTAAAGGGATGATGACCGATTATTTGAGCAATCTAATTGATTTTGGACGCCCTATTGGTTATCTCTATACCCGCTAGGAAGAGCTTAAAATCTTTAAATCAACTATGTTGTTTATTTAGTTGCTTATTAATTTTTAAAATCGATATATTAAACACCGGAATTGTAAAAAGCTTGAGGATTCGAATTTGAATCCTCAAGCTTTTTACATTTATATAGTATGTAAGTCTAACCATGCCAACTCTTCAAATAAAGCTTTTTAGGAACAATATAAAACTGTTCGTTTCGAATTGCATCAAAGAAATTATATGAAAATCTCTAATTGGATAAAAGATGGCACTATATACTTTGGCTACACCTCTCTATTTATCCTATCTAACCAGTTTACCGATGAAATTCCCCATACCATTTCACAATTACCCTGCCTATTTATCGTTTGACTATGTCTGTATAAGAGCCAATTACATGGTGATTGGCATATATTACTCAACATAAAAGGTGAAGAATCAAGTTAAAAATGATTCTTCACCTTTCATTCAATATCTCGTTTCAAATCTCCAACCATGCAACGCATTCGACATATGTGTATTCACCTACACCATCATTCATGTATATATTTCAGTTGCTTCCCTTTTAAATAGTTGTTTGTCATCAAATACTTTAACTAACAAGAAGTGAGTATGAAGAAATTAATTTTCGCATGCAACATTGGATTCATAGTTCAATGTTACATAGGAACTTTTTATTAAGTATTCTAGCTAACCTGATTTAATTAAAGTTTTTTTGCAAGACTTGAAATAAAAAACCATTTAATTGATAATCGTTATCAACTACTATATATTTAATAGTGACAGAAAATATAAATGTAAAGGGAGAGTATAATGCAAATATACTGGACTAAAATAAATAAAATTATTGAAGAAACTCCTGAAGTGAAAACATACTTGCTCGATCGTCCGAAGGACTTTTCATGGGAGGAAGGTTCCCACACTCATTTCGCACTTAAAGGTTTTAACGCTGGAGATAAGCCGAACCGTAGCTTAATTCGCCACATGTCAATATCCACTTTACCTCATGAAAATTCAATTGGCATTACAACACGTATCAGAGAACATTGCTCCGAGTTTAAAGCGACCTTAAGAAATCTTGAAGTTGGCAATGAAGTTGCAATATTTAAAACTCATTCGAATATACCACTTAAAAGAGAAAACAAAAATGTTTATCTATTGTCATCAGGCGTTGGCCTGGCAACTTTCAGACCACTTGTACTTGATTACTTTGAACGTGCGGAAAACGTCAATCAAGTTCATTCCTTAAACATCGATTCGTCAAAGGATTTCCTATTCTCTACTATTTTTGAATCTGCACCTGATAAGAAATTCATATCACGGTTCGTCGATAATCGGAAAGACTACTATGAAGAAGTGAAAAATCTAACTGCCGATAAAGACGGACAGTTCTATATAGTTGGCAGTGACGAATTCCTCATGCAGAATATTGAATTGCTGCGTGAACAAGGGATCAAACCCGAACAAATTATGCTCGATAAACGTCAACAGCAACTGTCTGAGTTTTTATGATTTTAAAAACGGGAAAAGATTCACCTTTTCCCGTTTTCCTTATCCTCAAATCAAATCTCCAACCAAGCCACACACTCCACATGTGTCCTCACAAGTATGTGGATACAAAGGATTTACCTCGTCACTCGCTTGTGAACACAAATTTGGAGACGATTCAAAAAAATCGTCAGACTGCTTCGCATTCTTTCGTTTAAGTTTGAATTTATTGCGATTCAACTAATTCTTTATACCTGTTTTATTAATAAAAACTAGTTCGTATGGATAGATCATACTGTCTTCTACAACTCCTCCTACACTCACAAAGAAGTACGGTCTATGAAGTTGTTGGATTAGAAGACACCGTGACAGTCTGCCAATCCACTTGCATGATTGATGCTATGTAAAATGCTATCTTCACAAGTAGGAAAATGATACCAAATCCTGCTAAGACAGAATGCTGGACTAGGCTTTTGTCACTGGCTCGGATTCATTTTCCATTGTATTTAAAGATTTCATTTCCTCCTTTCCAGATATGAAAAAAGCAGTCAACCTTTATTACTAACAGCTTGTCAAAAAACTATTTAGGTATTACTACTATTTGATTTTCACTAATAACTTCCATGCAGAACACATTAAATCTTATCCTCCTTTAAAGCGTCTTTAGCATGGAGTTCTATTGTTCTTCCTTTATCTTCGTAGACATACATTGCCATATTACCACCTCCTAGAAATTAGGATTCCAATTATATTCTAATGTTTCTTCACGTCTGCGTTTTAGATGAGGGTCTACGAACCCATTGCGAATTGGAAATTTCATATCAATGTCATATTGAATTTGAGCAACGAAATTATTGTTGTTTGGAAATAAGGATCAGTCTTTTCCTCTACGAACTTCTTTTTTGTATAGAACCAAGTAAATTATATCTGCTTGCATTCTCCCATTTTTTACTTTGTGAGATGAAAAACCATGATTTTCTAAAACCTTTATTCGGCTGATTATTTCCTCAACCGCTTCTCGTACATGACGAGATCTTGTTGCTCTTTTAAGATATGCAACAGCTTTAAACCTTTTCTTATCTTCTAAGCTAATATCTTCCACTTCCGTTAAATGATAGTCGTCAGTTTCTATATCTGGGTAATAACGAAAAGAATCCTCAAATTCATTTCTATCTTCGTCATTGATTGGAAACATCAATACATTTTTGCTGTCTACTACATGTTGCCATGCTCCTCCCATATCGATTGTGCCTTTTGTTAAGTCACTAATTACAGAACAATCGATTGTGAAAAAAGAGCTCGTAACTTTAGAAGAATGAAAAGAAACCATTATAGTATCTTTTGTAGATAACTTTCTTAGATGAAATATCCTTTCCGCAGTACACAAACCAAGAAAAACTCTTGAATCAATATCTAAATCTATGCCTGTAAATTCAACATTTACATGTTCTCTTTTTTCTTCTTTATTGTTAACTTCTAGTTGAAATATTTTATCGCAGGTCGTTAGCAACGTTGATATAGATAGCCTCTCAAAAAAAAGTGAGGTATCCTCGTGGACAGAATCATTTCCATATACTTCATTATAGGAAACATTTTCTTCACATAGGTAGCCAAACCAAGCTAGTATAATAGCAGTTACTCCGTCGTATAGTTGCAAAATAGAGTCTTTGAAGTCATATACCGTGGATTCTTGTTGCAAGTGTTGTGCTCCTTTTCTATAAGAAAACACCATCTTTGTGCCAATTACTTTTACACCACCGTGAGATATTGCATTACGGACATTTGAATCTGCTAAATCCGTAATTTTTTTGTATCCTCTTTTTGAACTGGCTAAACATTCAATTTGTGCGGTTAAATTTTTTTGAAATAGATTACTCCCCTCGGTAACACTTTGAAATTCAATAAATAGTTTCAATGTGTTACTGAACGCTGTATTCAGTAGGTCATTATAGATATTAATGCTGAAAATATTTGCTTTAAGTTCTTCATTACCTTTAAATCTATTCATCATCATTATTCTTTCCTCTAAATCTAATATGCTTTGATAAGCATATAATAAGAGATGGAAATTTGATAGTAGAGTCGAAGACATGACTTCCTTTCCTACTTTATCCTCAATTTCTCGAATTTTATCCTTAGAAAAAGAAAATATCTCTTCGTCCCAATGTTTCATTTGGTGATTTTTAAGATACTTATATAAAATTGGGTGATAGATTGATGGTAAAAATTCTTCTTTAGAAAAGAGGGCTATAAAAGTTGCCTTTACATCTTCCAATCCTGTTTCTTTATTCGCTTCCCACCAATTAATATAATCACTCGCTTGCATTTATTCCCACTTCCAGCCTTTTATTTGATTATACTTGTCACAAGTATATATCTCAAAGAAATCAGTACAAATTATTTCTTATCCTGTACTTTTTCTACGGAGCTTTTGTTATTTAATTGTCATAATTTAGGCTCTATGTTGGTTATAATTAGGAATCTTTGAAGGTTGGTACTGACCACCCAGTTATTCCTGTATAATGACCTGCGTAACCACATTATCATAATGAGTTCGGCGTGTAACGATAATTTTATTCACCTGAAAATCCCGCCTCAAACCCGCATTCCTTCGTTTCCAATTTAATAAAGTTCTCCGACCGAACTCCGATTCCCGCACTTTTCAACCCCAAAAACGCCGCTTCTTCGTCTGTTTTTCACACGTTTTTTCAGAGTTGGAATATAGTTCTCCGAAATAAGAGAGAGAAGAAATTGAAGAAAAAATATTGGAAAGAAGAATAAACGATTAGAAATACAACTGGAATGATTCTGGGCAAATCGGCGAACTGTTTCGGATAGTATATCGAATAAAGTCAGGAACCCCAAGGGATAGTGGAGTTAAGAAAGAGAGTATTATTGGGGAATTTAGGGATTATGATGGTTTAGATAAGAAAAAACCCCGGAATCCTATTAGGAAAACCGGGATAATATTGAGTTAGATATGGAATTCGGTAATATTTATTATTGAGCTACAAATCAAATCTCCAACCAAGCCACACACTCCACATGACTCGAATGAGGGAACATATCAACCGGCTGTACTTCCTGCGTGCGATAACCGCCATCTTCAAGTATGCGTAAATCCCGTGCAAGTGTACCTGGATTACATGATACGTAAACAACACGTTTTGGCTTATACTCCAAAATTGTTTTCAAAAGTTCTTCGTCGCAGCCTTTACGCGGTGGATCAACAACCAGCACGTCGAATCGTTTGCCATCTGCATACCATTTCGGAATGACGACTTCAGCAGGGCCTGCTTCGAAATGCGCGTTATTTATGCCATTCAATTCCGCGTTGCGTTTAGCGTCTTCGATTGCTTCGGGAACGATTTCAACGCCATAAACTTCTTTTGCTTTTTGTGCGATGAACAACGAAATTGTACCAATACCGCAATACGCATCGATGACAGATTCATTTCCTGTTAGCTGTGCGTACTCTAGTGCCTGTCCGTAAAGGACTTCCGTCTGTACAGGGTTCACTTGGTAGAAAGAGCGTGCAGATATTTCGAAATCGATGTTGCCGATTGAATCGACAATAACCGGTTCCCCGTATAACAAAACTGTTTCATCACCGAAAATAACGTTCGTTCTCTCGGTGTTAAAGTTTTGCATAATTGACGTTACATTTGGAACGACACGTTTAATAAGTTCTATGGCTGCATCTTTCTGCGTAAATTTCTTTTTGCGCGTTACTAAAACAACCATTACTTCGCCTGAGGTACGTCCTTTCCGGACAATTAAGTGACGAAGCAAACCTAAGTGAGTCTTTTCATCATAGGCATCAACGCCGATTGCATGTAGCTCATATTTCAACATAGCCATTAGGTCATCTGCTTCATGACTTTGGATGAGACAGATATCTGTGTCAACGATGTGATGTGTACGCGATTTATAAAATCCAGAAACAACTTTTCCATCCCGCTCACTGAAAGGGATTTGTGATTTATTGCGGTAGCGCCAAGGGTCGTCCATCCCTTTTACTGGGTGCACTGGCACATGGGGGAGTTTTGCGACACGGTCCATTACATCACGTACTGTTTTACGCTTTTGCACAAGTTGACCTTCGTAAGACAAGTGTTGCATCTGACATCCACCGCATTCTGAGAATACATGACAAGGCGGTTTTACACGATCAGGGGATGCTTTCGTTATATTTAACAGCCTGCCAAAGCCGTATTTTTTCAATGTTTTACCTACTTGTATATCAACCTCTTCGCCTGGAAGTACACCGGGGATGAAAAGCGGATAGCCGTCCACTTTTGCTACGCCCGAACCATCGTGCGTTAAATCTTCTACGTAGACGCTGAGACGATCGTTTCTATTTACACTATATGACATTATATTTTCCTCCAAATTTCAGATGTCTTTAGTTTACCATGCTGAGGGTGAAAAAACAGATGTCGCGTGGGCATCTATTAGACAAAACATGTACTTTACTGCGGGAGTAGATTTTGTTTGGCTAGTCGGCACTTGTATATGCTCGGTTGGTCCACCCATATAATCGGTAAACTAACCTATATGATCGGTCAGTGTACACTTATGATCGGTTGCCTACTTTTATAATCGGTTAGCACACACTTATGATCGATTGCCTACATATATGATCGGTCAGCACGCACTTATGATTGGCTACCAACTTTTATGATCGGTCAGCACACGCTTACGATCGGTTGCCTACTTTTATGATCGGTTCGCACGCACTTATGATTGGCTACCAACTTTTATGATCGGTCAGCACACGCTTACGATCGGTTGCCTACTTTTTTATGATCGGTTCGCACACGCTTATGACTGATTGCCTTCTTATATGATCGGTTCGCACCCACATACGCCCGCCTACCGATCACCAACAAAAAACAGACGCCACAATCGACGTCTGCTCTCTTTTACTTTTCTTTTTCAATCTGCTTCTTTATGGCTCCGTCCATTGGTGCAATAACGAACGCAACGACGAGTCCCCCGATGAGGACGATGAAAGGTGCGTAAAACATTAAAAAGTGATTCATGGACCATTCCTCCTTATGCGTGGTAGTCGCCTTTTCCGCGGACGTAGTCTTTATCGAATAGGAATAGACGCATGAGCAAGTACAATGACGGAATCAGCAGCCCAAGTCCCATGATGAACACCACGATAAGCGAGATGGCCATGGCCGGGTTCGTGAAACTGTCGTAAATCGTTAAGTACGGGTACAACAAGTATGGATAATGGGACGCACCATAGCCAAAGAAGGCGAAGGCAAACTGGCCCACTAGCAATAGGAACGCGAGACCGTAATTACGGCGCTTCCAGATTAGCCAAACCGTTCCGATGAACATGATAAACGAGATAAGGAACATGGGCCAGAAGTTTTGGATGTTAGTGTAATGTTCCGGATTGTGATTTCTTAGTTCGAATATAATGCCCCCTGCTGTGATAATAGTCGGCAATGCCCAGATGAGCGCATATTTCCGAATCATATTCGTCGCTGCAACATCACGTGCTTTATTCGCATACCAAGTCAGGAATACCGCCGATATATAAAGCGTTGCGGCGATGCTTAACACAACGATCGACCAGGTCAACGGACTGGAGAACAGCCTCCAATAATCGAGTACGGGATTGCCGTTTACCATGTCGATAAATCCACCTTCAGAAATGGTAAGTACGATGGACAGCGATGCTGGAATAAGTATTCCGGCAAGGCCGTACATGAACGAATACCCTTTGTGTCCACGCGCCCCATATGTCTCAAATGCATAATAGGAACCACGGATGGCCAGTAGGATAATCCCAATGCTGACGGGGATTAATAACGTCGTTCCATAATAAAACGCTGTTTTCGGGAAAAACCCAATAATCCCAACAAAGAAGAACACTAAGAAAACGTTGGTCACTTCCCAAACAGGCGATAAATAGCGCTGAATAATGTTGGTCAAAATATGCTGACGGCCAGTGAGCGTGCTGTAGGCATTGAAAAAACCTGCTCCAAAATCAATGGCACCAATCAGTATATAACCGAACAGGAAAGTCCATAGAACGGATATGCCTAGTATCTCGAGTGTCATAGCACGTCGCCGCCTTTCTCCGTATCACGATCTTCAATTTCGCGTTCAACTGGATTGTTTCGGAACATTTTTCTCAGTACGACTATACTACCGACTCCTAGGACAAGATAAAGCAAGCAGAACAAGATAAGCATGGAGTCAACATGTCCGCTCGTCGTAGCAGCGTCCTGCGTTCGCATAATACCTCTTAGAATCCATGGCTGTCTACCAACTTCAGCAAGCCACCAACCGGCTTCAATCGCTACTAGTGTTAGAGGGCCACCGAGTACGATAAGCCAGCGGAACCATTTCGTAGCAACCATTTTCCAACCTCGTTGAACCCCTAACCAAAATACGCCCGATAGAAGGGTCATCCAAATACCAATTGACACCATTATGTCGAATAAGTAATGGATGTAAAGTGGCGGAACTTCATCTTCAGGGAATTGATCCAGACCAGCTACCTCTTGAGTAAAACTACCGTGTGCAAGGAATGATAATGCATATGGTATTTCGATGGCATATTTAACTTCTCCATCTTTGAGAATGCCGTACATTATCAGCGGCGCATTTTCACTTGTTTCAAGATGCCATTCTGCGGCAGCCAATTTTTCAGGTTGATACTCCGCTAAATATTTTCCTGAGAAGTCACCGATAATTGCTGATGCAATTGCAAAGACAAGCCCAACTTTCATCGTTAGATAAAGTGCTTTTTTGTGGTATTCATGATTCGAACCTTTTAACAGGCGGAACGCTGCAATCGCTGCAAGCACAAAAGCAGCTGTCATATAAGAAGTCGCAACAACGTGTGCCACTTTCGTCGGCATCGCTGGATTGAACATCGCAAGTAGCGGATTGACGTTAACGAATTCACCATTAACGATATCAAACCCTCTTGGTGCATTCATGAATGCGTTAACGATTGTGATGAACACCGCAGAAAAGGATGCTCCGATGGCAACCGGAATAAGTAATAGAAAATGTTTCTTTTGGTTTTCAAAACGATCCCATGTATATAAGTAAATACCAAGGAAAATTGCTTCAAAAAAGAATGCAAACGTCTCCATAAATAACGGAAGTGCAATGACGTTCCCTGCAAGTTCCATGAAATTAGGCCATAACAAGGATAATTGTAAACCGATTGCGGTTCCTGTTACGACACCAACGGCAACTGTAATGATAAAACCTCTTGCCCAACGTCGTGCAAGTAAAATATAGTGATCATCGTTTTTCTTTATGCCAACCCATTGTGCGATCATAATCATCAACGGTACTCCGACGCCAATTGTTGCATAAATAATATGGAATGATAAAGTTGTTTCGGTTAAGACCCTTGAAAAAAAGACTGCTTCTTCATTTCCCATCTGCGTATCCCCCTTTAGCTCCCGAAGATTTTACCGAAAATTGATAACAGCATAATTCCTGCAATAATAAATGCAAGCCATATAAGTCTTTTTTCATGTATTTTGTACACTTGCACCATGTCCTTTCAAATACATCATGATTCTATTGTATACCCTCTATACCACCCAGTAGTTACGTTTAAAACGATTTACATGAACTATTTGTGACTAGACATGTTGAACAAGTGAATACCAATATAAAAAGTGAACGAAGGCGTTCAACAATGAATAGCTTTAATGAATTCAATGAAATTCTTTATTTCAACAAATATGTAGCAAAGTACCTGCTTGCCGGAGGACGGAATATTGTGTATATTTAATAAACTAAAGCGGGGTGAACACAGTGGAACTAAAAAGAAAAGTATTAGCTTATATTACAAAAGGTGAGGGTACCAAGCGGGAAATTCTGGTGTTCGAGCATAAAGATAATCCTAACGCCGGCTTACAGGTCCCCGGAGGAACAATTGAAGTTGACGAGCTTCTGATAGACGCATTATATCGGGAAATCGAAGAAGAAACAGGTATTAATAGAGAAGATTTAGAGTTGAAAGGGAAAGTTATTAAATCGAATTACTTCCCTGAACATAAGAATGTTATCTATGAAAGGAATATTTTTCACCTCACGTTTATCGGTAAAGAACATGATGGGTGGGAACACCGTGTATATGGAGGTGGCGAAGACGACGGTATGATATTTTGCCATCGCTGGGTACCCATCAACAAGTTGCCCGAACTAGCCGCCAATCAAGATCAGGCAATAGAATTTATTTAAGAAAAGCGAAAGGCGCCGTCCAGCCCTGACAGGTATAAGACGGTTTGTGAGGAGGTGTACTTCAGCCCCACAGCAAAACGACTTATAACCCGAGGGACTGGCGCCTGGAGTCTAGACATTGAAAAGCGAAAGGCGCCCGCAAGACGCGACAGGCATAAATCAATCTAGCGGCTTGGCGCTCTTTGCCATATAGCTGGATTGTTTATGACCCGAGCGGCTAGACATAAGTAAAGAGCAAGGCGCCGTCCTGTCACAACAAGGAGGAATGTAATTCAAATCTCCCCCCACTCATACCTGCATCCTTGCAGGGCCTACTTCAAGCCCCAGAGCTGTACTGTACTTTAAAGGCACCTAGCCTAGACACTGCTCCAAAGTGAAATTCTTATCGTTTCTTATCTTTTAGAAAATGAGCTGTAGGAATGCCCACTTTCGGCATCCTTACAGCTCATTTTGTCCAATCCACTAACTACCTAATCCTGACTGCAATTTACGACTCTACAGAAGAATCCGGTAGGTCTACTCGATCCTCATTCCGTAATTCACTCATAGGAACAAACATCTCAATATGCCTGTAAAGATTTTCAAACCTTGCCGGTAATACTCCACCGTATTCTCCATCCAGATTTAGGAGAACCTTTTCAGTAGATGTCACTGTAATCTTTTCTGCTTTAGTTGAAATAACAAGCGGATCATCTAGATGCTCACCTCTGAGAGCAAGCGAAACAACACGTATGAATTCAGCGATATTACACTTTTTCAGGATGAGCAAAGTGAATTTCCCGTCATTAATGCTTGAACCAGGGGCAAGTTTTTCAAAGCCGCCGACTGAATTCGTTAAGCCGACGAGAAACATCATTGCTTCATCCTCAAACACTTCACCATCGTATTCAATCTTGACGTGAGTAGAGTGGATCGACGGCAACATCTCAATACCTTTTAAATAATAAGCAAGCTGCCCAAGTACTGTCTTCAATCTGCTTGGGACATCATATGTCAATTCGGTCAATCTGCCGCCACCTGCAATGTTAATAAAGTGGCGATCGTTCATTAAACCAACATCGACAGGTATCGTTTCTCCACGAATGATAATATCTACCGCTTCGTTAATATCACGAGGAATACGTAACGCGCGCGCAAAGTCGTTCGTCGTTCCAGTAGGAATAAGTCCAACTTTGGGACGATTGTCAAATGGACTCACGCCCGCGATGACTTCGTTCAATGTGCCATCCCCACCTGAAGCAATTACAAGGTCAAAACCAGCTTCTACAGCATGTTTAGCTGCTTCTGTTGCATCTCCTTCACACGTTGTCGCATGACAAGATGTTTCATAACCGGCCTTTTCAAGCTTCTCGAGTACCTCACCCAGGTGTTTGCGGAATGCTTCGCGTCCCGACGTCGGATTATAAATAATTCTTGCTCGTTTCATCCGTAATTCCCTCTATTCGTACATATGTTTTTTAAAAGAATCAGCTAAAATGCTCGATTAATAAGACATGCCACTTGGCACTTAAGATTGTTTCTGCAATACCGGTAAGAATGTTTTACGAATGTCATCGTATACTGTCAACCACAGCTCTGGCTTGGATGTATATTCGGCAGTAATCCGCTCGATGAATGCCTGTTGTTTTTCTTTATAAACTGGTGAATCAGCTGCAGGTAAGTCTTTGCGCAATTCTAAAACATATTCTTGAATGGCAGCTGCTCGCGGTCCCCATTTCGCCTCGACTTCCCCGTCTTCATCAAGCAATAAGTATACAGGAATCGACCTACCTCCATTTGTCAGATGTTTGTCGATTAAGTCCGTATCTGCATCACGGTATGCCGTACGTACGTCAAGACCCGCGGCTTCCGCTATTCTTCGAAGAACCGGATTATTCATCATAGCGTCTCCGCACCAATCTTCCGTAATGACTAAGATATTCGGTTTCTTTGCTTTTAATAGCTCGATGAATTCATCATCTGCCGGCACTTCGAATTGTTCATAAATGCGAAAACTTTCTTCTTTATGTTTTTCCATCTTATTCATATACTGTTCGAGTGAAATGGCTTCATCAAAGTATTGTTGTTCAGTTTTCATCAATCATCCACACTCCTTTTCTTTAATTGTACGTCGTCCCTTCCCGCGAATCAAATTACGAGATTAAAAAAAGACGCTCTGTACAGGGACTTGGAAAAGTCTTATGCAGAACGTCTCAATTAAAAATAGGAAATAATAAGTTTTCGCCTAAAAATGGTGTCAAGGCGCCTTACGCTTTTCTAGTTACCTCTTCGCAATTTCCTCAAGAAGAATTTTATTAACGAGTGGCGGGTTTGCCTGCCCTTTCGTCGCTTTCATAATTTGACCAACGAGGAAGCCTACTGCGCGCTCTTTCCCGTTTTTATAGTCTTCAATCGATTGTTCATTTGCATCTAATGTTTCAGTGACGATTGTTCGAAGCGTGCCTTCATCAGAAATTTGGACAAGCCCTTTTTCTTTGACGATGTCTGCTGCATTTCCGCCGTTATCAATCAATTCCTTGAACACTTTTTTCGCGATTTTAGATGAAATTGTACCATCTGTAATCAGCTTAATCATACTGGCAAGTCCTTCAGGCGTTAATGCCGTAGCATCAAGTTCTTTTGCCTCTGCATTTAGATAAGCTGAAACTTCACCCATAAGCCAGTTAGATGCAAGCTTCGCATCCGCTCCCGCCGAAACAGTTGCTTCGAAGAAATCAGACATATCTTTTGTCAGTGTCAATACCATCGCATCGTAAGCAGGTAAGTCAAGGTCGTTGATATAACGGTCCTTACGAGCGTCCGGAAGTTCTGGAATTTCAGCACGAACACGTGCCATCCATGCCTCATCGATATGAATATCTGTCAAATCAGGTTCAGGAATAAAGCGATAATCATTCGCTGGACCTTTGACGCGCATAAGAATTGTTTTACCTGTTGCTTCATCGTAACGGCGTGTTTGCTGTTCGATTTTACCACCGGATAATAAAACTTCTTCTTGACGATCCACTTCATATGCGATTCCTCTACGAACGAAGTTGAATGAGTTCAAGTTTTTCAATTCCGTTTTCGTTCCAAATTCCTCTTGTCCAAACGGACGGATAGAAATGTTGGCGTCACAACGGAGTGATCCTTCTTCCATACGGACATCGGAAACACCTGTGTATTGAATGATAGCTTTCAATTTTTCAAGGAAAGCATACGCTTCTTCAGGAGACCGTACATCAGCTTCAGTTACAATTTCAATTAATGGTACACCTTGCCTGTTTAAGTCAACAAGCGAGTGACCTTCATCGGTATGTGTTAATTTCCCTGCATCTTCTTCAAGGTGAACGCGTTCAATACGAATCTTTTTCTTTTTACCATCAACTTCGATTTCTACCCAACCGTTTGCACCAATTGGACGGTCATCTTGAGAGATTTGGTAAGCTTTCGGATTATCGGGATAGAAGTAATGCTTACGGTCGAAATTAGTAATAGGCGCAATTTCACAGTTAAGTGCCATTGCAGCTTTCATACCGAAATCAACTGCTTGTTCGTTCATCACCGGTAATACACCTGGATAAGCCAAGTCAATCACATGAATGTTCATGTTTGGTTCCGCACCAAAATGTGCATGAGCTGGGGACATGATTTTCGAATTTGTTTTAAGTTCTACGTGGACTTCAAGTCCTACTACTGTTTCAAAGTTCATTATTATTTCCCCTCCCATATGACTGGAGTTTGTGTATGGAAATCAGTCGCTTGTTCGTAAGCATGTGCAACTTTGTAGAGTGTCGCTTCATCGTAATGTTTCCCGATAATTTGAAGACCAAGTGGAAGTCCATTCGAAAATCCGCATGGAACCGAAATTGCCGGTACACCCGCAAGGTTAATCGGAACTGTTAAAATGTCGTTTGCATACAGCGTCAACGGATCTTCTAGTTTTTCACCAATTTTATAAGCCGTTGTCGCAGATGAAGGTCCGATGATTACATCGTATTTTTCGAAAAGAGTAGCAAAGTCTTGTGCAATGAGTGTACGTACTTTTTGCGATTTCACATATAAACCACCGTGTTGAGCTGCACCTAATGAATACATACCGAATAAAATACGTTTTTTCACTTCATTGCCAAAAGCTTCAGAACGTGTACGCGCGTATAATTCTTCAAGATCCTTGACGCCTTCAGCACGATAACCGTAACGAATCCCGTCAAAACGAGCAAGATTCGATGATGCTTCAGAAGATGATATGACATAGTAGACTTCAGATGCATACTTCGAATGTGGAAGTGAAACTTCTTCCCACTCGGCACCAAGTGATTCGAGTACTTTGAGCGCTTCCAATACTGCATTTTTCGCTTCTTCAGATACACCTTCACCTAAATACTCGGCTGGAACGCCGATTTTTAAGCCTTTGATGTCGCCGGTTAGTGCAGCACGGAAATCAGGAACAGCCTGCGGAGATGTAGATGAATCTTTTGCATCTAAGCCTGCAATTGCACTTAGTAGCAATGCATTGTCTTCAACGTTGCGCGTAATCGGACCAATTTGGTCTAGTGATGATGCGAAAGCAACAAGACCTGAACGAGACACGCGACCGTATGTTGGCTTCATGCCGACAACGCCACAGAATGCAGCGGGTTGACGGACAGAGCCGCCTGTATCTGAACCAAGTGCGAATGCTACTTCGCCGGCTGCAACTGCCGCCGCCGAACCGCCTGATGAACCTCCGGGAACGTAATCAAGATTCCATGGATTATGTGTCGTTTGGAATGCAGATCTTTCTGTCGTCGATCCCATCGCAAATTCATCCATATTCAGTTTCCCGATTGTTACCATTCCTGCTTCATTGATTTTATCAACCACTGTCGCATCGTAAACTGGTACGAAGCCTTCAAGCATCTTACTAGCAGCAGTTGTAACAATGCCTTTTGTAACGATATTATCTTTCAGACCGATCGGTAACCCGAATAGAGGTCCCCGTCCTTCTAATGGCTGGTTGTCCAATTCTTCCGCTTTAGCGAGTGCCTGTTCGCCATTTGTTGAGAGGAAAGCTTGTACTTTTCCATCCATCTTTTCAATACGGGCTAGTGACTCCTCCGTCAGTTCTTTGACAGATACTTCCCGATTATGTAATAGCGACTGAAGTTCTGTTGCCGTCTTTTCAAATAACGTCATTTTTCTTCCTCCTTAAATCCATTCATCAAATGATAGTCGGCACTTTGATTTGTCCGTCTTCATGCTCTTTCACGCTCTTCAGCATCTCTTCCCTGTCAAGTGCGTCTGTCGGAATATCCTTACGTAATACATTGAAAAGCGGTAGTGGATGTGTCATTGGAGCAATCTGCTCAGTGTCCACTTCTTCTAGTTTAATGGAAAATCCAATCATATCTTCGAGTTGCTCAGCAAACATTTCTGCCTCAGCGTCTGTCATAGCAATCCTTGCAAGACCTGCGTGACGTTTCACTTCATCTATCGTCAATTGTGTCATTGTTTCTCCTCCTCCTCTTTGAATTGTACGGTTAATCATATCATCTTCCTATTATGATGAAAAGTTATGTTGATCAATAGCCGTAAATATGAACGAATGGCTTATCATTATCTGCCTCTTTCACGATTAATGCTTCCGGTCCATTGACGGACGTTATACTTACTTCTGTATGCACATTCGGGAAATGTTGATTAACGAGTGACGTCATATATTGCGTGAAACCGATCGTTTCACTTGTACCAAAGAATTGGATTGGTACTTTTATTTCAAGCGACTTTAAGTTGTTGTCTTTATAAAATCCGGTGCCTATGACGTTGACGAAACTCGGGAAATACGCATCGATATCCTGTTTAAAGCTATCAAATGTAGTATTCATTTCCCTATATTCGCCATTCGCAGAAGACGCTGGGAAAACAACATACTTCTCGTTAACTACTTTCCAACCTGTCGGTGCCGATTGCCCTTTTCCAGCGATGGCTGTTGCAAAATAAGTGCCCGGGACAATGGAGTTGCGGCTCTCTTGCTTAAACAGTCCGACAACAATCGGGATATCTGATAGCCCTTCCTGTGTACGCAGCCGCTTTACAACTTCTTCAGCCATTTTCATACCTTGCTTCTCAAGTACCTTATCCGTTATTTTGGTCTCTTTTCCACTTCTCGAATAGCTGGTTGAATTAAGTGCTAGACCGACGGAAATCCCGGCAAGATGGAGTTTCTTGTCATCCGTCATTACGAGGTAGTTCTGTTCGACGATATGGGCCAGATAATTCGGCGCCACTTCCGAGGCTGTCTCTTCGCTCATGCCTTCCTCGATGGGTGGATTCAAACCAGCTTTATTCGCTGAACTTCTTGACAGCCAGGCCTGGGCAGTCTCCTTGTCGATATGTTGCCCTTCCTGAAAGTAATGGTTTTTCGGATTAAAATGCTGATTGGAAAGACGTAAGAGCCCTTCCTCTGCTTCCTGCATATCGTATTTTGTATAGATATTGTTTACGATTAGACCACGACTCGCACTTTTCTTGAAAGAGATAGGTGTCTTGTAAAACTCTTCTTTTAATTGGACATCCGGTATCATGACAGTCTCTTCAATGCTTTCGTCGTTCTCCTGGACGGCTTCCTCTTTCTCCGTTCCGAATGAAGGAAGACACCCTCCAAGTAGAAGAATGGCTGCAAGTCCAGGTAGTATACCTATTTTTCTCATCATATAATTACTCCTTTTCGCCAAGTGCTTCAATCAACTCAGCTTCATTCCACACAGTAATTTCAAGCTCCTCGGCTTTTGCCAATTTCGAGCCGGCGTCTTCCCCTGCAATCACAAGATCTGTCTTTTTACTCACGCTACCACTCACTTTTCCGCCGAATGCTTCGATTTTCTCTTTCGCTTCGCCACGGGTCAAAATGGATAGTTTCCCTGTTAGGACAACAGTCTTGCCAGAAAATAGGCCGTCTGTCGGTACATCTTGCCGCCTGCGTCCTTTATAGGCTGTATTCAATCCGTAAGCCTCCAGCTTTCGAAGCACTTCAAGAACTTTTTCATTGCTAAAATAGGTCGTAATTGAATCGGCTACCTTGTCCCCGATTTCGTGGATGGTTACAAGCCGCTCTGCATCGGCTACCATTAGATCAGCAAGTGTTCCGAACTCCTCCGCAAGTATTGCTGCCGCTTTTTCACCTACATGGCGGATACCTAGTCCAAAGAGCATTTTTTCAAGTGAATTTTCTTTTGATGCTTCAATTGCAGTTAGTAGATTCGAGACGGATTTTTCACCCATCCGTTCGAGTTCAATTAATTGCTCTCTTGTCAGCGTATATAGATCCGAGACGTCGTGGACAAGATCTGCCTTGTACAAAAGGTCAACTACCCGTTCACCAATTCCTTCGATATTCATTGCATTGCGGGACACGAAGTGAATAATGGCTTCTTTCATCTGTGCTGGACATTGTGGATTAACACAACGTATCGCAACTTCTTCCTCGATTCGAACGAGTTCTGAATCACAGACAGGACAGTTCGTTGGCATTTCAAAAGGTACTTCATCGCCAGTGCGTTTTTCCACAATTGCAGCGACTACCTCCGGAATAATATCTCCTGCTTTTCGGATAATAACTGTGTCGCCGATTCGAACGTCTTTTTCTTTAATGAGATCCTCATTATGCAACGATGCGCGTCCTACAGTCGATCCCGCGACAAGAACTGGTTGAAGTATAGCTGTTGGAGTCACTACACCTGTTCTGCCAACACTAAGCTCTATATCTAGCAACGTTGTGACGACTTCCTCAGCGGGAAACTTGTAAGCAGTCGCCCATTTCGGACTTTTCGCCGTAAATCCAAGCTGTTCCTGATCCTCAAAGTTATCGACTTTTACAACAATCCCGTCGATTTCATAGTCAAGAGCGGAACGGCTTTCCCCCCACTCCCCAACATAGTCAATCACTTCTTCAATTGTGGCGCATCGCTTGCGTTCTTTGTTCGTTTCAAAGCCAAGCGCAGCAAGGTAATCTAGTGAGTCTGAATGACTATCTTGTCCGAATAAACTTCCATCGCCACCGATTCCATAAACGAATATCGCCAAATTTCGGCTCGCCGCTATTTTTGGATCGAGTTGGCGAAGTGAGCCTGCCGCCGCGTTACGTGGATTGGCGAACGGCTCATCGCCGGCTTCGTCGCGCATTGCATTCAATTTCACGAACGATTGCTTCGGCATATAAGCCTCGCCGCGAACTTCAATCGCAACAGATTCTTTCAGTCGAAGTGGGATTGTCCGGATTGTTTTTAAACTTGCCGTTATATCTTCCCCGACCGTACCATCTCCACGAGTTGAGCCCTGTACAAACTTTCCGTCGACATATCTGAGCGAAATAGCAAGCCCATCTATTTTTAGTTCACAAATATACGAAACATCGTGTCCTGCTGCCGCCTTAACACGCCTGTCAAATTCTCTCAAATCTTCTTCATTGAATGCATTCGATAGACTAAGCATCGGAAACTCGTGAACGACTTTTCCAAATCCCTTCAGTATCTCTCCACCTACACGCTGTGAGGGGGAGTCCGGATAAATGAGGTCAGGATTTTCCGCTTCAATCGACAACAGTTCCTGCATATATTGGTCATAGATTGCGTCGGAAGTAAGCGGTTTATCAAGCGAATAATAAGCATGACCATACTGATGAAGCAGGTTATTCAATTCTTCCACCCGTTTTTCGAGTTCAAGTCGATCCATCGATTTTTTCTCTCCTTCAGCCATCATGCTTTTTCAATTGGTGCAAATTTTGCTAAGAGACGTTTGACTCCGACTGGATTTGGAAATGCGATGTCCAGTTCTACTTCTTCGCCTGTCCCTTTTACGCTGACAATCATGCCGGTTCCCCACTTTTTGTGAACCGCTTTGTCGCCAGGGCTCCATCCCATTTTGTCTCCACCACTGGTATTATATACAGGCTTTTTAACAGCAGATCGCACAGGTGCTTCATTACGTGCTTTGGATCCGCCTCCAATGGAGAATCCGGAATCTCTTGAAACAATTTCCGTAATGTCATCCGAAATTTCTGCAATGAAACGTGAAGGGCTATTATAGCTCGCACGTCCATAAAGCGTGCGGTACGATGCGGAAGTTAGATAGAGTTTTTGCTCTGCACGCGTGATTCCCACATACGCAAGACGCCTTTCTTCTTCCATCTCCTCGTCATCTCCCATTGAACGGGAGTGCGGAAAGACGTTTTCTTCCATTCCGATGATGAAGACAACAGGAAATTCAAGACCTTTGGCGGCGTGCATCGTCATAAGGACAATTTTCTCTGTAGATTTGTTCTCTTCTTTATCAAGTGAATCAATATCTGCGATGAGCGCAAGATCTGTCAGGAAGGCGACTAATGATTTGTCACCTGTATCTTCTTCTGCACGTTTTTCAAAAGCTTCCGTTACAGATAAAAACTCTTCGATATTTTCCAGACGACTTTCTGACTCAATTGTTTTTTCACGATGAAGCATTTCGCGGTAACCCGATTTATCAAGTATTTGCTCAACAAGTTCAGTCACCGATAAGTATTCCTGCATTCGAGTAAATCCTGCGATCAGCTCACGGAACTTGGCAACTTCATTTGCAGCTCTTGACGTAATGCCCATAAAGTCAACTTCTTGTAATGCGTCAAAAATGGAGCGGTCATGTTCAATTGCAAAGCGCGCCATTTTATCGAATGAAGTAGCACCAATACTGCGCTTTGGTTCATTAATAATCCGGGCCAGTGCAAGATCATCGTCATTGTTGGATACGAGTTTTAAATATGCAAGCAAGTCTTTAATCTCTTTCCGTTCATAAAACTTCGTGCCACCAACAATTGTGTAATCGAGATTGGATTTCACAAGATATTCCTCGATAACGCGCGACTGAGCATTTGTACGATACAAAACTGCAAATTGGTCGAGTTTTAGTTTCTCCTGCTCTTGCAATTCAATAACTTTACCTACGACAAACTGCGATTCATCTTTTTCATCGCTTGCTTTGTAGACATAAATTGAATCGCCTTCTTCATTATCTGTGCGTAGCTTTTTATCATAGCGGCTCTTGTTATTTGTTATGACGTCGTTCGCTGCCTGTAAGATGCGTTGTGTCGAACGATAGTTTTGTTCAAGCATAATCATTTCGGCATTTTTATAGTCTTTTTCAAAGGACAGAATATTGCCGATGTCCGCACCGCGCCATCTATAGATAGATTGGTCAGAGTCTCCAACAACACATAAGTTTTTAAATTTAGCCGCCAGCATATTAACAAGCCTATACTGTGCGTTATTTGTATCCTGGTATTCATCCACATGAATGTATTGGAATTTGTTTTGATAAAATTCAAGGACATCTGGTACACGTTCGAATAAGACCAACGTCATCATGATTAAATCGTCAAAATCAAATGATTGGTTTTTACGCAACCGCTTTGCATAGCCATCATAGACGTCTGCAATCGTTTTTTCATAGGGGTTATGAGGGTTGATTTGTGCGCGGTACATTTCTGCATCAATACACTCGTTTTTCGCTGAGCTAATAGCATTCAGCATTGAACGTGGTTCGTATTGTTTCGCATCAAGGTTCAACGTTTTCAAAACGCTTTTAATGACCGACAATTGATCGGCTGAATCGAGAATCGAAAATGATGTTGAAATACCGATTCGATCAACGTTACGTCGCAGTATTCGGACACACATTGAGTGGAATGTCGAAACCCACATCCGCTCGCCTGTGCCAGCACCAAGCAGTCCATCAATACGGTCACGCATTTCACGTGCCGCTTTGTTAGTGAATGTAATCGCGAGAATATTGGAAGGATAAATGTTTTTCTCAACGACGAGATAGGCAATCCGATGTGTTAGGACACGTGTTTTACCAGAGCCAGCACCCGCCATAATAAGCAGTGCACCTTCTGTTTTCTTCACTGCGCGAGCTTGTTCTGGGTTCATACCTATAAGTAAGTCTTCTGCTATTTTATTCATCTATTATCGCCCTCTCGGAACATTTGTTCTTTTATTATACACTGATTTGGCCTTAACGGGAAACCGATTTCACCGCGTCTACTGTTCCCAATGCCGCCTTGAAATCTTCATAGATGACGTTACCAACGATAATTGTATCCGCAATTTCAGCCATCTTTTTAGCATCTTCACCATTCCTAATGCCGCCTCCATAAAATAGGCGAGTTTTTTCGAGCACGCGTGATGCTGCTTCTACTATTTTAGGATCACCATACATACCGCTGTACTCCAGATAAAAAATGGGTAATTTGAAAAGATGTTCTGCCATGCGAGCATAAGCGACGACATCCTCTTCGTTCGGAACTTCTGTCACTCCAGTCAATTTCGCCGCTTTACAATCGGGGTTCATAATGCAATACCCTTCCGGTTGAATTTCATCCCAGTCCATCATATGCCCATATTCACGAAGCGCGGAATGATGAAGTCCATTAATCCATTCGACTTTCGTTGAGTTAAGCACCGTTGGGATGAAATAATAATCAAAACCCGGTGTCACTGAGTCAACTGTCGATATCTCAAGTGCAACTGAAACGGAATACCTTCTAATTCGGACGAGCAAATCGAGTACGTTATCGAGCGTCACTCCATCTGTTCCACCAACAATAATTCCATCTGTTCCTGACTCTGCAAGCAGTTCCAATTGTTCGTCTGTCACTGTTTTTTCAGGATCTAATTTAAAGGCATGACGCCATGTAGTGAAATCCATGTTTGACCACCCAATCTTATAATGTACGTTTCTCTAGTATACCAAAAAAACCGGACAGATTCTTTCCCTGTCCGGTTCTAACTAAAAGCGTAAGGCACCTGAAGTGCTTATTTAGTCTCCGCTTCCTCTTCATTCACTTGCGGATAGAGGCGTCCAAGTACTTTTCCATACCCGCCAGAGCCGTAATCCACACAGCGTCGTACTCTTGAGATAGTTGCAGTACTGGCACCTGTCTCACCTTGTATCTTATCGTACGTCTTCTTCATCATAAGCATTTGCGCCACTTCCAAGCGTTGGGCGAGTGACTGCAATTCACTTATCGTGACGAGATCATCAAAGAATTCATAACATTCATCGAGGTCTTTTAATTCGAGCATTGCTTTAAATAGTTGGTCCGTCTGATGACCACGGATTTTGTCGATTTGCATATGTCTCCCTCTCTCTGAATGAATTTCTTAAGGGGTATATGTGACAGACGTTTCCATTCCAGGTTGAGTCGAAACGATGTGAATCCACGTTTTACCCGGAACAAGTTTCGCAGGAACACCATTTTCCATCGGTGTTAGGATTCCGTCAATATTTTCCCATTCGATTTCCTTTTCAATACCTGCATGGAACATCATACCTCTACCGCCCGATTCAATATCGACTGACTGTCTGCCGACGTTATCAATTGTACGATGGGCTGTTTCGAATATAAGTATATTAGACAGTTCCACTGGCTTTTCGTTGGATTTATCGACTGTTAGGATCCCTTTTACCATTCTATTGTACGTTCCTTTTTCGGCATCGTAGGAATACGTGCTTGTAAAGTCCGGGTCTGTGCCATAACGAACAACAAGCATCGATGCGATATCCCCTATTTTAGCACCTTCTATCGAATCTAGGAAAGAAAATGCCGGTATTACGGACAATTCTATCGACGAATTGGTTTTCTCCATACCTGCTAGCACATTATCTTTCGTTATATACGAATTATGCGGAGCTCTTCGTTCTTTGGAGCGATTGAAAAGCGTTCCATCATATTGCATACCGTTTATATTATCCACGAAACGATTTTGCAGCATTTGTTTGGCATCTGGGCTATATCCGTGCGCCACGTAAAATGCGTCAAGTCCTTTTGAGATTTGGACAAAGTAATCCCTCGCACTGCGGATAGGACCGATTTCTTCAGGTAGCTCACTTTGAAATAATGCCAAAAGCCTTGTAATGTTGCCTTCTGCTGCAAGTTCATAGACAATATCTGCATCACTAATGCCTGATTGTGGTCTTGCAAGCGGATGATTGTTAATCGTCATCAGAACTGCGCGACGGGTACTTTCCTCTTCTGATAGAACACCAGTGAACGGTTCTTTATACAAGGTTGGCCCCTGTACAGGTTCTTCTTCAACGATTACTTCTTCCTCTTCCTCTATCGGCTCGGGTACAACGTCCTCCGCCTTCTCTTCTTTTGAACACGCCGCTAACAGCAACATTAAGATAGCTATGTACAATAGCCACCCTCTCATTTTCTTCTCCATTTACGCCTCCTATCTTCCGGTTACCGGAACAATCATTTCTTTTTTCATAACATCGTACAGCCCCATCTGTGTGATGCGTATGTACGGTAAATGTGTTGATTGCAAGAAAAGCAACGTATAGACTGCATCGCCTTTCGTGTAACCACGATCTGCCAGTGCCTTTTTCAATTCTATCTCCTGCTCAATCAATTTTTGAACCGGTTCTGCCGATAAACCGCCACCGATTGCCAGTGGAAGAGTCGCGACGATACCACCGTTTTCCGAGAGCACCATACCGCCACCGATTCGTTTAATTTCCTTAAAGGCATTGTGCATTTCTTTTTTATCTTTGCCGATTAAGATAATATCCCCTGTATTTGAATACGAAGACGCAAAGCCTTGAATTCCTGTTGCGAACCCTTTAATAATTGTATTGACATGCCATTTTCCATTTCTATCGAGAAGCATAAGGAAACTTTCATCGTGATCATCCGCAAGTTTATCGACCTTTGTGTCAATCGTCACATTATACGGTTTTGTAATGACATCGTTAAGCATTTCGATACCAACCGGATTGTCAAATATGAAATCCGATTCATCAAGTTCGAAATTCGGTGCGAACGCTTCAACAAACGACCAATCAATGGTTGGGAAAGGTTCCGTCGATTCATTTTCACGTTTCAACCATTTTCCTTTGGATAAAACATCCGTCGGCACTGGATTGTACTCATCCTCCAGAATATTTAGCGTTGCAAAACGACCTGTCGCAATGAATCCGTGTAAATCGGTCATATCATAATAGCGCGCAACGTTATAAGATGCCATCTGGTATGCATCAATTGGCGGAACCCCCGCTTCAAGCGCAGCACGGATACATTTATCCATTACGCCATCGAGGTGAAATGAAGGCGTCGATCCGTCCGTCGTCATCATCAAGTGATCAAACACATTTAATTCTTTGGCAACAATGTCTTTTAATAAATGTGGAAGATCCGGACGAATGGATGAATAGCGTAGGGTCACTCCATACCCGTGCAGTAGCCGTGCCTCTACCTCTTCTATCGTCATCGCTTCATGATCACCGTCTGTTCCAAGAAGACGCATCCGTGCCAACGTCCGCTCAGAGGCACCAGGGAAATGCCCTTCTATTTTCTTGCCCCCTATTTTTGCAGCATTTACAGAGGCGACCATATTGGGTTCCCCTGTCATGAGCCGTGGCCAACCCGTCAACTCTCCGCCCACCAATACTTCTGGACGTTCAATCCACTCTTTAATAGAAGCTAGATTAAACAATTCAGCCTCCTTCTGTAGAATCGTCTGTGAATCAAACCGTGCCCACCAGTAAAATGAAAACGGTAATTTATTTAACTCATCAAGCAGCCCAAACGATGTTTCGTTATCAAGAGACATGAATAATATAAGATTATCCGAAATGAATGTCGTTGTCCCAAGCCGCGATGCATAATCTGCAAACGTCCGCGGGTTGTACAATTGAAACGGATGAACATGCGGTTCAATATAACCAGGAACAATTTTCTTCCCTGTAGCATCGAAGATTTCGGCGCCTTCTGTCATTACCGGCATTTCCTTCCCGGCGTACACAATCCGATCGCCAGCAATCCAAATGTTGCCTGTCACCCATTTTTTATAGATTGAATGTAAATATTCTGCATTAGTAATAATGAGGTCCGGCGCCTTCTTGCCGTCGATCATATGTAGTTGGTCTTTTATTTCTTTAGGCTCCCACATGATACACTCTCCCTTTAACTGAACTATTCATACTATTTATCGTAGCATAGCATTGAGGAAATAAATAGGGAGTTCGGTAGACATTTTTTGTTATTTCGGACAAACGAGGAGTTCATATTGAGGCGGGCGTTGTGAAGTTTACACTGAACGTTGTTAACTTTTGATATTCTGTTGTCTACTTTTGAGGTAACGTTGCGAACTTCTTGATACGTTGCATGCTTTCTCAACTTTGTTGTTTAGTTTACGCGGTGTGTTGTTTACTTCTGGAGATACGTTGCATAATTCTTGATACGTTGCATACTTTCTCAACTTTGTTGTTTAGTTTACGTAGCGCGTTGTTTACTTTCAGAGATACGTTGCGAACCTTTCCTCAGTAAAAGGGTTCCGACACCTTTTGACGAAATAGTATAGTATTACAATCGATTGGATTTGATAAAATGACCGACAAGATGCAGTTTGATAAAGAGATGGCCGCAGAATATGACAGAGGAGTGCGCCGAACGTTGCCTACCTACGATTCGATGTTCAAACTTGTACAGGCTTATCTTCGAGCAAACATAACACAACAAGAAAGTGTATTGATAATTGGAGCGGGTGGCGGCAATGAACTTGCTACGTTAGGACCAACTAATCCCGCGTGGACATTTACAGCAGTAGATCCCGCACCACCAATGCTTGATTTCGCGCGAATGAAAGCAATTGACTTGAAGATAGATGACCGTGTGGAATTCATCGAAGGAACTGTCGATGATGTAACAGAAGAGAAACTGTTCGGGGCTGCAACCTGTATGCTCGTCCTCCATTTCATTGAAGATATCGATGAAAAAAGGATCCTATTGAAAAAGATCCGACATCATCTATCACCTGGTGCTCCATTCGTTATGGCGTCCATGTACGGGAACCCGAGCGACCCCTCATTTAATGAGCTATTCGCTCTATGGAAAGCGTACTGGTTGGATTCAACAAATTTAACTGAAACAGAGGTAAATGAAATGGAGAAAACAGTAAGGAAGCTTTCCTTTATTCCTGAAGAGGAGATTGTACTTTTGCTAAGGGAAGCTGGATTTGGGAACATCGCTAAGTTCTTCACGACGAATATGTTTGGTGGGTGGATTTGTAAGGCGGAGTAGATGGTCAATAAAAACTCCATTGAATCCGCTGTGGCGCTTGGGGATGCCTCCCACGATAAGCCTGATAGAAAATCACTATCAGTCTTATCGCTTCGGCTACCCCAGTAAGGCGCCTTCGCTGGAGAGTGGATAGGATCAATCTATTCTTTTTTTCTTGAACACAATAATTGTTAAAACAAAAATACCGAGAATCCAAAGTGCAATGATGCCAAAATTCAACCAAACTCCGCCAAATCCAATTCCACTTTCAACCTTGACTGCAATGTCCGTAAGTTGTGCATTCGGCGTATAACCCATCGCTTTCAATATAGGGTATTTGTCTGCAAACATCGTAGCCATTGATCCAAATCCGAATACAAGCATAAAGGGCAGAATAATCACAGAAGCTTCCATAACTGATTTAGCAAGTAGGCCGAGAAGTGTCCCCAAACCGATGAAAAACAAACTGGTTAATAGGATTGCACTTGCTATGATGACTACATTATCCGATTTATAGCCGGACAGCATAGCCCCAATTATTATAATCATCATCGTCGCTATCAAGCTTAACAAACTTTTCCCACTGAGTATTTCCAATGTCGAAGCAGGTGACAACATTAACCCGCGCAGCGTATTCTTCTCTTTCTCTTCAGCTATTAAACAACACTGAACAAACGCCCCAACAATGACCATTGAGAAATTGATGATCATATAATGTGCAACAATCGAAATATCATCACTCATCTCGCCCAAAAAAAATGCTAGAACAAGCGGTATAGGCACCGTAACCGAGACAGATGAATTTCTTGAAATATCCTTGAAGTCTTTCTGAAAGATAGCATTTACGCGTTTCATTGAAAAAGTCATGATAATTTCCTCCCTGTCACTTCGACAAAAATATCGCCTAACGTCGGTTCATTTGAATGAATGGCGACCACTTGATTTGACGACATATAGTCGAACATCTTTTGGGCATCCTCAGCTGTACTCTTCAACACGACTTTTTCATTGTTTTTCAACTCTACAGTCATCATTGCATCTGAATAGCGCTTTCTTAACGCCCCTGGCTCATCCATTAGTCTGATCTGTCCTTTGTTTAGAAATGCGACTCGATTACAGAGCAATTCCGCTTCGTTCATATCATGAGTGGTAAGGAAAATTGTTGTCCCGCGGGCTTGCAATTCCCGTAGTCCTTCATGAATATGTTGCGAATTCATTGGATCCAGCGCAGACGTCGGTTCATCAAGAAATAGTAGCTCAGGTTCGTGTAAAAGTGTTCGGGCAAGTATCACACGCTGAAGCATCCCTTTCGACAACTTCGAAACAACTTTTTTCTTTTCTTCTGTTAGATTAACAAGCACTAACACCTCCGCAATTCGTTATTCCGGTACTTCATACAGCACGCAATAAAGCTTCAAGTTATCGTAAATGGATAACCGACTATACAATCCACTGTTGTCCGTCAGTACTCCGATTTTCTTTCTCGATTCACCTTTTTTCATCCCTGAAACCGGTTCTCCAAAGACGGTCGCTTTTCCACTCGTCTGGTTTAATTGACCCGTCAATATTTTAATCGTTGTCGTTTTCCCCGAACCACTCGGACCGAGAAATCCAAAAATCTCTCCCTTTTTAACGTGGAAATTGACGTCTTCAAGTGCCGTCTGATTCGCGAACACTTTCTCCAACGATTGAACTTCGATGATGTTTTCCATTGTTCTCCCCCTGAAATGTACAAGTCGTTGTTTTGTTGTTGCACCTTCAGATTAAGTCGTTTTCAACGCAAAGACAGCATATTTCCATTGAAAAGAGCTTTTTTGGGGGTGAATGGAGCTTATTTCAGGACCAACATCACTTTCAATTCAGCCATTTTTGTTTTTGACAGTGGGATATTCGACTTTTTTTCATCATCTAGAATGAGACTGTAACTGTTCCGTGTCCATGTAATTACCTCGCGAACTTTTTGAAGGTTTACGATATAGGAACGATGGCAACGGAAAAATCCGAAATGCTGCAATCGTTCTTCAAGCTCATTCATCGTGAACATAGTTGGAAATGCTTCCCCGTTAATATGGAGTGAAGACTGTCCATCGTTACTTTCAATATAATCAATTTCAGGTGGATCAAAGAGAACAATTTTCTCATTTACCTTCGTAGGTATTTTTTCAAATCGGACTGGTTGTATTTCTGTTTTATCTATTTCAGCGCTCGCTTCCAAAATTGAAGGAATGTCCTCTTCAAGTTCCCTAGCTATTTGAATTTCATGCAAACCGTTTTCATCCAACTTAAAAACCTTATCCGCTAAATTGACTGCGCTCTCCATATTCCCCGTTAATATTAGTACACTTTTCCCTTTATCACGTAGCTCTTCCAGCATAATAATTAATACGCGCTGTGTTTCGATATCGATGTTTTGGTCGGGTTCTTCAAATATGAACTGCTCAGGATTTTGAATGAGGAGCTTCGCAAATTGGATCCGTCTTTGCTCCGAGTAAGATAATTTCTTTATCCTTACATTTCGCTTCTCTTCAAGGTGAACTTTTCGTAAAATCGTTGCAGTAGATATATCTGCGCTATAAAGTTTACGGTAAAAATTGATCTGTTCAGCAACCGTTAAACGCTCATATAGCCCTTCATTCAGAAATGAAAAACCGATGTCTGAAAGAGTCACCTTTGAAATCTCGACATCATTTATGTATATTTCGCCGTTTAAAATGGGTATCTCCTTTGTAAGCATCTGTAAAAGCGTGTTACGTACATTAAGACTGGAGTAAATTGCCGTTACTTGATTGCTACCACTATGTAAGTTAAATTCGGGAAAAATGAGTGAATCATTTAATCTTTTCTCCACGCCAGTAAATTGCAAACCCATTGTCTCTTCACCTTTCTGGAAAGCATCACCTTAAGTATAAATAATTTGGTAAATTTTTCAACTATATATTCAGCACTACTTATTTGGAATTAACTAAGTGCTATACTTCACCCGTATAACGAACAAATCTAGCGAAGAAGCGACACTAATGAAAGGCAGCCAAATATTGCCGCGTCCTGCGGCAATATTTGGCTGCACACCCGCATCCTGCAGGCGCCGGATCAATAAGACTGACAGTGTTCTTCTGGCGGGCTTATTGTGTAAGGCCATCACCAAGCGACTAAGCGATACAGGAAGAACATTCCATTCGTTAAGTGCTGACTATATACGTATTCTACCGATCCTCCTTTTCTTTATTATCGGATTGGATGTTTCGTAAACGTGAAAAGACCACTAACTCATTACTAAGTTAGTGGTCTTTTCATTTATTCAAACGTACGCCAGCCAATGTCCTGCCTGTAGAAGAATCCGTTCCATTCTAATTGAGACAAGCCTTTATAAACCTCAACCTGCGCTTCTTTCAATGAATCTGCTTTCGCTGTAATGAGGAGTACACGTCCCCCATTACCAACAAACCCTTCGCCATTTGATTTTGTGCCTGCATGGAAGACTTCTAAGTCACGTGCTGACAAAACGTCAAGATCAGGTAATACCGCCCCTTTTACTACATCTCCTGGATATCTATCTGCCGCAATGACAACGCCTAACATCGCTTTGTCATCCCACTTCAAGTCATACGGTTTACCAGCCATAAGTGCAGCCATGAATTCACCAAAGTCAGACGCCATTCGTGGAAGGACGACCTGCGTTTCAGGATCGCCGAAACGAGCGTTGAACTCAATCACTTTCGGGCCCTTGTCAGTCAAAATGAGACCGGCATATAAAATACCAGTAAACGGAGTCCCTTCTGCAGCCATTGCTTCAACAGTCGGAACGACGACTTTATCGTATGCTTCTTTCACAACTGCGTCCGAAATTTGCGGAACGGGTGAATAAGCGCCCATACCACCCGTATTCGGTCCTCTATCACCGTCATAAGCACGCTTATGATCCTGCGCGACAACCATCGGGTAAATTTGACCGTCATGGACAAACGACATGTAAGAGAACTCTTCGCCGTCCAAAAACTCTTCGATAACAACACGTGATGAAGATTCGCCGAATTTCTGGTTGCCAATCATATCGTCGACTGCTTCAAGCGCATCCTCCAGCGTCATCGCAACGATAACACCTTTCCCAGCTGCAAGTCCGTCTGCTTTAACGACAATTGGGGCACCATTTTCTCGGATAAACGCTTTTGCTTCTTCTGCATCGGTAAATGTTCCATACGCAGCCGTTGGAATAGCATACTTTGTCATCAGCTCTTTAGCGAATGACTTACTTCCTTCGATCAACGCCGCCGCTTTCGTCGGACCGAACGCTGTTAATCCACGTTCAGTAAAGTAATCAACAATTCCTTCCCCAAGCGGTTGTTCAGGGCCGACAAATGTCAGGTCTACTTGGTTCTTTTGTGCGAATGAAGCAAGTGCCTCAAAATCCAACGCATCGATTTGCACACATTCAGCATCATTTTTCATGCCATCATTGCCGGGTGCGACAAAAATTTTATTGACTGAAGGGGAGACATTGAACTGTCTGGCAATCGCATGCTCGCGGCCACCGCTCCCGATAACGAGTATATTCAATGCAATCTACTCCTTAATGTTTGAAATGACGTACGCCTGTAAATACCATCGTAATACCGTATTCATTAGCTTTCTTAATCGAATCTTCGTCTTTCACTGATCCGCCTGGTTGAATAATTGCCGTAATGCCCGCTTTCGCTGCAGCTTCGACTGTATCATCCATTGGGAAGAATGCATCAGATGCAAGCGCTGCACCTTTAGCGCGTTCGCCTGCTTGCGTTAGCGCGATATTCGCTGCTCCAACACGGTTCATCTGCCCCGCACCAACGCCGAGTGTCATATTGTCATCAGTCACGACAATTGCGTTGGACTTCACATGTTTTACAACAGCCCAACCAAGTTTCATCGCTTCCCATTCAGCTTCAGTTGGCTGGCGGTCAGTCGCAACACGAATGTCTGCATCCGCAAATCCGTATGCATCCGGCTCTTGCATAAGCAATCCGCCTTCAACAGAAACTGTATTCCATTTGTCTTTTTTGTTTTGATCAAACGAAATTGTCATCAAGCGAATATTTTTCTTCTTTGTCAAGATTTCAACTGCTTCTTCTGTGAATGCAGGTGCGATGATAATTTCTAGGAAGATACCCGATAACTTTTCAGCAGTTGCAGCATCAACTTCACGGTTCAATGCAATTATACCGCCAAAGATAGACGTCGAGTCTGCTTCATATGCTTTATTGAACGCTTCGAAAATTGTTTTGCCTGTTCCAACACCACATGGATTCATATGTTTTACCGCTACTGCAGCTGCTTTATCAAATTCTTTAATGATTTGGATAGCCGCATTCGCATCTTGGATATTGTTATACGAAAGTTCTTTGCCATGTAATTGTTTCGCGTACGCAATTGAGAAATCAGAACCAAGTGGACGGCTGTAGAAAGCTGCTTTTTGGTGTGGATTTTCTCCATAACGAAGCGGTTGTTTTAATTCATATGTATACGTAACCTGCTCAGGGAATTCTTCGCCTGTAAGGTCAGTCAAGAAACCGGCAATAAGTGCATCGTATGCTGCTGTATGACGGAAAACTTTTGCTGCAAGACGTCTTCGCGTTTCAAGTGTCGTTTTGCCATCTGCTTTGATCTCGGTAAGCACTTGATCGTAATCTGTTGCATCTACGATAACTGTGACGTATGCATGGTTTTTCGCTGAAGCACGAAGCATCGCTGGTCCACCAATATCGACATTTTCAATTGCATCATCATTGGTTACGTCCGGCTTTGAAATCGTTTCTTTAAACGGATACAAGTTAACACAAACAACGTCAATCGGCTGGATGCCATGCTCTTCCATTTGTAAGATATGAGAGGGATTGTCTTGTTTCGCAAGAAGTCCTCCGTGAATCATTGGGTTGAGCGTTTTAACGCGGCCTTCCATAATTTCAGGGAATCCGGTTACTGCATCGACTGCTGTTACTGCGACGCCATTGTCTGCAAGATGTTTCATTGTACCGCCTGTTGATAACAGTTCATAACCGAGACTTTCCAATTCTTTTGCAAATTCCAAAATACCGTTTTTGTCTGACACGCTAAGCAATGCACGTTTTTTCACGAATAAAACCCTCCAATTAGTATGTTAGGATAGCAGTCTAAAATCGCGACTTCCTGTCGCAACGACTGCATGACCTGCTTTCTGCCGGCCCAAGCCTTGATCATTACCGGCTAAAAAGTTCGTTTAACGTATCTTTATATAAACCGTGTTCAACAGCATGAATCGCTTCGGCTGTTTTATCTTCATCTCCACTGACAACATCGACTGCACACTGTGCAAGAATTTGTCCTGTATCCATTCCTTCATCCACAAGATGAACGGTAACACCCGTTACCTTCACGCCATGCGCAACCGCTTGTCCAATCGCATCTTTTCCAGGAAACGAAGGCAGTAGTGAAGGATGAATATTGACTATGCGAGAAGGATAAGCCATCAATAGGACCGGCCCAACAAGACGCATATAACCTGCAAGAACTAGCCATTCCGCCCCGGATTCTCGAAGTGCATGAAGAATTGCTTCTTCGTACGCATCTTTCGTTTCGAAATCTTTTGGACGTATTGCTGCAACTGGAATACTCACTTTGTCAGCACGTTCAACAACAAATGCTTCCGGCTTATTTGTCACCATCAGGACGATTTCAGCATTCAATTCATCTGCGCTACATGCTTGTTCAATTGCTGCAAAATTACTGCCGCTTCCGGATGCGAAAACGGCAATCTTCACTTTTCGATTCATTCGGCAAGACTTCCGTCATGTGTCCCTGTAAATGTGACGCCATCGCCTTCAATTACACGTCCAATAATGAATGCTTCTTCCCCGTGCTCAGCTGCAATTTTAAGGGCAGCATTCGCTTGTTCTTCAGGAAGCGCAACTACAAAACCGATACCCATGTTAAATACGCTGTATAGATCTTTATCCAACAGTTCGCCTTTTTCTTTCAGCATTTTGAATACTGGAAGTACTGGCCATGAACCAAGGTCAATTTCCGCTCCGAATCCATCTACCAACATACGCGGTAAGTTTTCGTAGAAGCCGCCGCCCGTAATATGGCCCATTGAATGGACGTCGAGTTCGTTATGCATTTGAAGAACAGGTTTCGCATAAATTTTCGTCGGTGTAAGAAGTGCGTTTCCAACTGTTCCAAGATCTTCGTATCCAGCAATCAAACCGTCAATTTCACAGCCCTGATCTTCAATTACAATTTTACGGACGAGTGAATAACCGTTCGAATGAATACCGCTTGAAGCGATACCGACAAGAACGTCTCCAGCAACAACTTTTTCACCCGTGACAACTTTACTCTTTTCACATGCTCCAACTGCAAATCCTGCAAGGTCATACTCATCGACTTCGTAAAGTCCTGGCATCTCAGCCGTTTCTCCACCAATTAATGCTGCACCAGATTGAACACAACCATCTGCGATTCCTTTAACAATCGCTTCTACCTTTTCAGGAACGGCTTTGCCAAGTGCGATGTAATCAAGGAAGTAAAGAGGTTCTGCGCCCTGCGCCACAATATCGTTAACACACATAGCGACACAGTCAATACCAATCGTGTCATGCTTATCTGCCATGAACGCCAGTTTCAACTTTGTACCAACACCGTCTGTACCGGAAATAAGTACCGGTTCTTTGTAGTTAAGTGCGGATAGATCGAACATGCCACCAAAACCGCCGAACGTTCCTGTAACACCTTTACGCGCAGTTCGCGCAACATGTGACTTCATCCGTTCAACTGACTCGTAACCAGCTTCGATATTTACACCTGCGTTTTCATAAGCCTTCGACATGTAAAAGTCCCCCTATCAAACAATTTCTTTCTTATGTGGCAACACTGTATCTGAATAGATTTCTGTAGGATATTCTCCTGTAAAGCATGCAAGGCATTGTCCACAGTTCTTTGTTTTATCGGGACGTCCAATGGCTTCGACCATTCCCTCAGCAGACAGGAATGTCAGTGAATCTGCACCGATAAGCTCTCGGATTTCATCAACAGTCCTATTTGTTGCTATCAATTCTGAATCCGTACTGATATCTACACCATAAAAACACGGACTGACAAGCGGTGGAGACGCAATCACAACGTGAACTTCTGTCGCACCGGCTTCTTTCAACAGATTGACAATCCTTTTAGACGTGGTGCCGCGAACAATCGAATCATCCACCATGACGACTCTTTTACCGTTCACAACTTGACGCACTGGAGAAAGTTTCATCTTCACGCCTCTTTCACGCATCTCCTGTGTTGGTTGAATGAACGTTCGCCCGACATAACGAC
This sequence comes from Sporosarcina psychrophila, assembly GCF_001590685.1. Taxonomy (GTDB): domain Bacteria; phylum Bacillota; class Bacilli; order Bacillales_A; family Planococcaceae; genus Sporosarcina; species Sporosarcina psychrophila. Next base: position 677,861 of record NZ_CP014616.1, on the reverse strand, counting down.
TTTTGATCAGCCCTAACTCATATGGAATTCCACTTTCCTCAGAAAACCCAATAGCCGCTGAAATACTTGAATCCGGTACACCTGTGACGACGTCTGCTTCGATATGCACTTCACGTGCAAGTCGTTTGCCGCAACGCTTCCGTGCTGAATGAATATTAATACCATCAATATCCGAATCAGGGCGTGCGAAATAGACATATTCCATCGAGCACATAGCCGAGTCCGCAGCTTTCGCAAAACGGTCCGACTGAAGACCTTTATCATTAATAATGATGAGTTCTCCCGGCTCTACCGAACGAACCCATTCTGCACCAATAAGATCGAACGCACATGTCTCAGATGCTACGACCCAAGCATCTCCCAGTTTCCCAAGGGATAATGGACGCAAACCATTCGGATCCTGCGCAACCATTAATCCGTCATCCGTCAAGATGACAAACGCAAAAGCACCTTTTAACATCGACAATGCTTTTTTTACACGATCACGCTGTGTTAAAGAACCGCTACTTTTCTTAATTAAATGCGCTAGCACTTCTGTATCAGAATTCGTTTGAAAAATACTACCTTGACGTTCAAGATGCTCGCGTAGTTCGACCGCATTCACAATGTTGCCATTGTGAGCGACCGAAAGACTTCCAGTTGTTGAACGGAAAACGAGCGGCTGAACATTTTCGATTCCGCGACCGTTCTCTGTAGAATAACGCACTTGCCCAATTGCTGAATTTCCTTTTAAATCATTGATCTCATTACCAGAAAACACTTCATTGACAAGACCTTCGCCTTTAATCACATGAAACTTTTTGCCTTCCTTCGTAACGATACCGGCTCCTTCTTGTCCCCGGTGTTGTAACGCGTGCAGACCATAATAACTGATCTGCGCCGCGTCTTCATGACCCCAAATGCCAAACACACCGCACTCTTCGTTTAAGCCTCTGAGTTCAGCAAGCATTGGATAGCCCCTTTCCAAGCAGAACGGAGTTCATCCACCGTCCCGTCGATTAACGTACCGTCTTCACCGTTAATAACGATACGGTTACTATCCGTAACTACACCGATCTTAATCGCATCTGCTACAGCTTTTTCGAAATCTGACGCTTTTTCTTCTTTTACAGTCACAAGGAAACGTGATTGCGTTTCACTGAATAATGCTGTTACTGCAGATCCTGAAACTGTAACGCCTGCTCCAAGACCTTCCGTACCGAATGCTTTTTCACAAAGCGCTACTGCAAATCCGCCTTCTGATAAATCTGTTGCTGATTGAACAAGTCCCGCTTGGATCGCTGTCAAAAGTTCTTTCTGGCGTGCTGCTTCAACTTCAAGGTCAATTGCCGGAGCTTGGCCGAAAATTTTCCCTTCCGTCATTTGTTGCAATTCACTACCGCCGAAATCAAGTGATGCTTCACCGATGACATAAATGACATCGCCTGCATTTTTGAATTCAGTAGTCGTTACTTGTGATAAATCATGAACAAGGCCGACCATACCAATCGTTGGTGTCGGATAGATTGGAACACCATTCACTTCATTAGATAAGGAAACGTTCCCGCTTATTACAGGAGCATTCAACTTGCGGCATGCATCAGAAATTCCGTCAGCTGATTTCTCAAGCTGCCAAAATACTTCCGGCTTGTCCGCACTACCAAAGTTTAAGCAATCTGTAATTGCAATTGGTTCCGCGCCTGAACAAATGAGATTACGTGCTGCTTCAGCAACGGCAATTTTCCCGCCTGTTTCTGGGTCAAGATAGACGAAACGTGAGTTACAATCGGATGTCATCGCAAGTCCTTTATTCGTTCCAGTGACACGAATGACACCCGCAGATGAACCTGGTGCAACGACCGTATTTGACCTAGCTTGTGTATCGAACTGATTATAGACCCATTCTTTCGATGCAATCGTTGGACGTTGCAAGAGGTCTTTAAGTGTTTCATTCAAATCTGTCACGACAGGTTCTGTCATTTCCATCGCTTGGAATTCTCTGAAATAAGCAGGTTCCTCGGATTTCTTATGGTAAACCGGTGCGTCTTCAGCAAGTGCATCAGCTGATACTTCAGCGACAACTTCACCTTTATGAAGCAGGCGCAGCATTTTATCATCTGTTACTTTACCAATCGTTACAGCTTCGACATTATATTTCGCAAATAAATCCGTTACTTCCTGTTCACGGCCTTTTTTCACGACGATTAGCATACGTTCTTGAGATTCTGACAACATCATTTCATATGCTGTCATTCCTTCTTCACGTTGTGGTACTAGGTCAAGGTTTAACTCAACACCATACCCTGCTTTTGATGCCATTTCAGCCGCAGAAGAAGTAAGTCCTGCTGCCCCCATATCTTGAATCCCAATTAACGCATCTGATTTTACAAGCTCAAGGCATGCTTCCATCACAAGTTTTTCAAGGAACGGGTCACCAGCTTGCATCACTGGAAGTTCTCCATCTTTTACTTCGGATGAAGACATCGTCGCACCGTGAATCCCGTCACGTCCTGTTGTAGCACCGGCATACATCACACTATTACCGATACCGGAAGCGATCCCTTTTTGAATGTCTTCATGATTTAACAAACCAACAGCCATCGCATTGACGAGTGGACGTTTAGAATAACAATTATCGAACTGAACTTCGCCAGCAATAGTAGGTATACCAATCGCATTTCCGTAACTTGCAATCCCTGCAACCGCTTCTTCGAATAAATAACGGTCACGTTCGTCTGTTAGATCGCCGAAACGAAGTGAGTTTACAAGTGCTACAGGGCGGGCACCCATTGAAAATACGTCACGCAGAACCCCACCAGCACCAGTTGCTGCCCCGATGAACGGTTCAATCGCAGAAGGAGAGTTATGGGATTCCATTTTGAAAACAGCTGCTTGATTGTCGCCAATGTCGACGATTCCTGCTCCTTCTCCTGGTCCTTGAAGAACACGTGGCCCATCAGTTGGGAATTTACGCAGTACTGGTTTCGAGCTCTTATATGAGCAGTGTTCAGACCACAATGCAGAGAATAAACCCGTTTCCGTATAGTTTGGAAGGCGTCCTAACATCTCTGTTGCACGTTCGAATTCCTCATCTGTCATTCCCATTTGGCGGTATAATTGTTCATCTTTAATTTGTTGTGCGTTCGGTTCATGCTTGGCTGACATTATTTTCACTCCACCTTTTCAAGATTGAATTGAATAGAGGCAATCCATCTGTTCCTCCGATGATTTCCTCAACTGCACGTTCAGGAAGGGGCATCATACCGAGCACATTGCCTTTTTCGTTTAAAACACCCGCGATGTCCGCTGTGCTGCCATCTGCATTACCGTCCGCATATGTAAATACGATACGGTTAGTACTTTTCAATTCTGCTACTGTTTTTTCATCAACATAATAGTTGCCGAATTCATGAGCAAACGGAATTGTGATTTCTTGCCCGTTGTCGTAATCTGCCGTAAATATAGAATCTGTATTCAAGACAGTCAAGTTCGTTTTGCCAGACCTGAATTTCAGTCCTTTATTGCGCAAGAAAGCGCCTGGTAAAAGGCCTGCTTCAGCGAGAATTTGGAACCCGTTACCCACACCAAGAACAGGTTTCCCTGTTGCAGCAAATGCTTTCAAGCTCTCGATTGCTGGTGAGCTTTGCGCTAGTGCACCCGCACGCAGATAATCCCCGTACGATGCTCCACTCGGAATAAGTACTGCGTCATAACCGTCAAGATTCGCTTCTGTATGCCAGATGTATTCTGCTTTATTGCCCAGAACGGTATTTACCGCATGATACATGTCGATGTCGCAACCCGATCCTGGGAAAACAAGTATAGCGAACTTCATTTGCCCGCGACCTCCCCGATTTCATATCGGTAGTCCTCAATAACTTTATTGACTAAAAGCTTTTCGCACATTTCTTTGACACGTGCATCGATATTTGTAACTGATTCGTCTAATTCTAGCTCAATCAATTTCCCAATGCGTACGTTTTCGACCTCTTTATAACCCATCGTTTGAAGCGCTTCTTTAGTTGCTACCCCTTGTGGATCAACAACACTTTCACGGAGTGTTACGTATACGTTTACTTTCGTCATGTCTTTTTTCCTCCCAAATGGAATTAGATTAAGTTTCTTTTTGAAACTTTGAAATGTTGAAAAGCTGCCGTCAATTATTCAGTCAAGACGGAGCTGCTTGAAATTCGTATAACACTTATTTTGTTCTAACCGTACAGCGTCCATTTCTGGACTGGGGTATCGCTTTATCATAAGTATCCCCCTCTATTCAGACCAAATTCCCGTTGAATTAATGTCTTCCAATGTCTTTTCAATGTTGTCCGTCATGATTGTGACATGTCCCATTTTTCGCTTTAATTTCGCTTCGGCTTTGCCATATAGATGGATTGACCAATCGGGATAATCCGTAACAATCTTCGTCAGTGGCGCTACATGTTCGCCGAGCACATTCACCATAATCGAAGATTGCCATAATATCGGCTTGCGAAGTGGCCAGCCACAAATAGCACGGATATGCTGATGGAACTGCGAAATGTTACACGCCTCAATTGAATAATGACCCGAGTTATGTGGACGTGGTGCTAATTCATTAATAATAATTTCATCATTTTCTAAGACGAACATTTCAACCGCCAATGTTCCGACAAGATTGAGATGATCAGCGATTTTCTTCGCTGCATCTTCGGCTTGGGCTAAGACTTTTTCATTGACCCGTGCTGGAACGATTGATTCATGCAGTATATGGTGTTTATGAATATTTTCAGCAACTGGAAGACAGTAAGATTGTCCTTTATCATTCCGTTGAATGATCACTGATATTTCTTTTGTAAACGGAACGAACGCTTCTGCAATACATGCCGAATGAACAAAGAGTGATTCCGCTTCGTGAAGATCACTTTCAGAGTCGATTTTCACTTGCCCTTTGCCGTCATAACCACCGAATGCAGTCTTGACGATACAAGGGTAGCCGACTTCTCCAATTTTCAACGTTAGCTCTTCAAACGTCTGTGCCGCTACATAGTTTGCAACAGGTGCACCCGATGCTGTAATTTCTGCTTTTTCATTGATACGATTCTGTGTGATCCGGACAAGTTCTGCGCCCTGCGGTACGTGTGCGATTTGAGTGAGCCTTTTCAATCCCTCATAATCAATGTTTTCGAATTCATATGTGATGACGTCACTCACTTCACCTAGTTCCTCGAGTGCAATCTCATCGTTGTAAGGTGCAACAATCCGTATATCAGCAATTTGACCACACGGTGAATCCATAACAGGATCTAGCACCGCGATTTTGAATCCCGCTTCCTTCGCGGCAAGCCCCATCATCCGACCAAGCTGTCCCCCACCAATGATCCCTATCGTTTGTCCAGGTAAAATTGTTTTCATAGTAAGTCACCGCTACTTTCTAGTGCCGCATCACGCATGTTATTACGGCGCTCTTCAATACGTTTCATTAGAGCTTTGTCATGGACACCTAACATCTGTGCTGCAAGAAGACCTGCGTTCACAGCGCCTGCTTTCCCAATCGCCATAGTCGCCACTGGAACACCTCCAGGCATTTGAACAATGGACAATAAGGAATCCATTCCATTCAACGCTTTTGACTGAACAGGTATGCCAATAACGGGTAGCAATGTTTTTGCTGCAACCATCCCTGGAAGGTGTGCAGCTCCCCCAGCTCCTGCAATAATGACTTCTAAACCTTTATCTTGCGCTTGTTCTGCATATTCAAACATGAAATCAGGTGTACGGTGTGCTGAGACGACTTTCTTCTCGTAAGGGACTTCTAGTTCGTCCAAAATGTCACACGTATGTTTCATTGTTTCCCAATCACTTTTACTTCCCATAATGACACCGATTTTCGGTTCCACTTATAATCCGCTCCTTTTAAGAAAAGCGTTAGGTGCCGCTACAAATGAATGTTGCATAAGTTTGCCACATTTTGTGGCAACAGGCCGTCTTATGACCCGAGCGTCTGGCACCTGAAGCCTAGCCAACATTTCCTAAACTAAAAAGTCCTCGAACAAACCACTCTTCATATGCATGAAAAGCAGATCATTCGAGGACGTTGAAATATGCGTTAAGATGATTGCACCCATAGGTACCCACACACCTTTCGCTACAATTCCTGAAAGTCGCTTTCCCGCATAGTCCGGACATTACGGTGTCCTGGTAGAAACACTGCGGCCAATTCCACAGCATATATGGGGATTCTATTTACTCTCTATATTTTAACAAGACCGCGAGCATTCGTCAATAGAAAAGGCGAACAATTACATATCGCTATCCCATAACGTTCGCCTTTTAGGCATTTTCATCTTCTCTTAGTACACCTTTGAACTTGATAACTTGCCGTACTGGAATAAATTCTCCATTCACCTCAGTAAACAGCGGCTCTTCCTTTCGTCCCGCAACTGCATAACCTTCTGCAGCCATTCGCTTCAAACAATCCTCAATAGTCTCTTCTGTTTCCACGTCAAACCATATAGTCTTCTTTTTACTCACTTGAACAACTTCCCTTTCCTCACACTCTTAACCCAGAAACCGCCATGTATCATTTTCGCCTCGTATGCAATAATAAATGCTTTTGGGTCTATTTCTTTAATAGTAACGTAAAGTTTCAATTCATATTTACGCGGGGTAAGAATCTGCATAGCAGACCGATCCCCATCAAGACCATTCGCTGACCAATCTGTGACTCCGTAACCTTTTTCCCGCAGTATACTCGGTAATTTCAAGTTCTTCTCTGACGTAATTACATTTACTGTAATATAGCCAAGTGCCATCTTCTCTTCAATCTTCGACCCAATAATAACTCCACAACCATAACCGATTGCATAGGCTACTAAGTTCTGTATTTCATTCAGGTTATCAAGCACTAAACCAAGGCCGATGACATAGATAACGATTTCTACTACACTAAGTCCGGCAGCGATGTATCTATAGCCTTTTAACGTTAGAATCATGCGCACTGTAAAAAATGTAACATACACGATATTAATCGCGAATATAATGAGCACCATTTGCAAAATAACCACCCCTTTCAATATTGCTTGACCCTTATCGTATCGCTGTTAGGCTATGATTTCAAGCTATTAAGAATAGACGGACAAGTAGCTCGAATCCGAAGATGAATTTAGGTATTCTAATCGCCACTTCCATAATCTAACACCAATTCTTATGTCGCTAATTGTTCAATCATAATGGCTAAAATTATAGGCGAGCGAGCTTATCAGGAGCACGACCGATCATATCAACACCTAAACAATCATAACCACTGCACGACCGATCATATCAACATTTAAACAATCATAACCAATGCACGACCGATCATATCAACACGTAAACAATCATAACCACTGCACAGCCGATCATATCAACTCCTAAACAATCATAACCATTGCACAACCGATCATATCAACACCTAAACAATCATAACCACTGCACAGCCGATCATTTCAACACGTAAACCGATCATATATATATAACTCACTTACATTAAGACCTGTACATTTACGGAATTTCGTTATTATATAAATTGAAGTAAATAAACCCTTCAATATCGCATTTTGTATGCCCAACCCCATTAATCTAACTGCTTCACCTATCCTATAGTCATTTGGCTCCGACTTTCCCAGTAAGAAGCTAGCGCTCTGTTTTCATAACATATTCAATAATTTAACTTAGATAGCATTTCTCCATAAGTACGAGATTTCATTATTTCCCGGACGACAAAAAAGGCCATTACCTATTGGCAATGACCTTACTACCGGCGATGTCCAACTCCTCACGTGGAAGAGCTCCGAACCATCATCAGCATGCGAACTTATTATCCCTGTCCCTAGTAATGTAGACACGGAAGGGGAAAGGCGACGTTTTTTAATTGAGACCACCCTTTTTTCGAAAGACAAGAAATTATAAACTTTTTCACCTAGAGTAGCGTCTAGACTCCAGCGCCTAGCTCCCGAGCCTACACAACGGGGGGCATGCAGAGCTGTTGCGACATTGTGTCATCTGTGTCGCGCTGATCCTAAGCTGCCTTCCTCTGTCGCTTGTCGTCCTTTTCAGCTCCACCAAGGCGCTTGAGTTTATATATATATACGATTATCCTTACTTTTTTTGTATAATTACAAATTAACGTATGTAAGTTAAAATAAAGAATCCATTTGAATTCCCTATTGCGCTAGGGATATTTTCCTCCTTAGGCCTAGTTGGTGCTCCACTACTCTCAGAGCTTCGATTGTCTATTTAAATGCGCATTCTCTTAGTTCGTATAGATACTCATTTATTTGATATATATATCTAAAAAAAATTTCTAAAAATAAACACAAAAAAAGCCATTACCTATTGGCAATGACCTTGCGCCCGGCGGCGTCCTACTCTCGCAGGGGGAAACCCCCAACTACCATCGGCGCTGAAGAGCTTAACTTCCGTGTTCGGGATGGGAACGGGTGTGACCTCTTCGCAATCGTCACCAGACTCTTTGAGCTTGTTCGCTCAAAACTGAATAAAACAGACATTGTGCTACACGAATCAGGGTAATCAAGCCCTTTTCAAAATTGGTTAAGTCCTCGATCGATTAGTATCCGTCAGCTCCACACGTCGCCGTGCTTCCACCCCAGACCTATCAACCTCATCTTCTTTGAGGGATCTTACTTACTTGCGTAATGGGAAATCTCATCTCGAGGGGGGCTTCATGCTTAGATGCTTTCAGCATTTATCCCGTCCATACATAGCTACCCAGCGATGCCTTTGGCAAGACAACTGGTACACCAGAGGTATGTCCATCCCGGTCCTCTCGTACTAAGGACAGCTCCTCTCAAATTTCCTGCGCCCGCGACGGATAGGGACCGAACTGTCTCACGACGTTCTGAACCCAGCTCGCGTACCGCTTTAATGGGCGAACAGCCCAACCCTTGGGACCGACTACAGCCCCAGGATGCGATGAGCCGACATCGAGGTGCCAAACCTCCCCGTCGATGTGGACTCTTGGGGGAGATAAGCCTGTTATCCCCGGGGTAGCTTTTATCCGTTGAGCGATGGCCCTTCCATGCGGAACCACCGGATCACTAAGCCCGTCTTTCGACCCTGCTCGACTTGTAGGTCTCGCAGTCAAGCTCCCTTATGCCTTTGCACTCTACGAATGATGTCCAACCATTCTGAGGGAACCTTTGGGCGCCTCCGTTACTCTTTAGGAGGCGACCGCCCCAGTCAAACTGCCCGCCTGACACTGTCTCCTGCCCCGATAAGGGGCATGGGTTAGAAGTCCAATACAGCCAGGGTAGTATCCCACCAACGCCTCATCCGAAGCTAGCGCTCCGGAATCCAAGGCTCCTACCTATCCTGTACAGGCTGCACCGGAATTCAATATCAGGTTACAGTAAAGCTCCACGGGGTCTTTCCGTCCTGTCGCGGGTAACCTGCATCTTCACAGGTATTATAATTTCACCGAGTCTCTCGTTGAGACAGTGCCCAGATCGTTACGCCTTTCGTGCGGGTCGGAACTTACCCGACAAGGAATTTCGCTACCTTAGGACCGTTATAGTTACGGCCGCCGTTTACTGGGGCTTCAATTCGAAGCTTCGCTTGCGCTGACCTCTCCTCTTAACCTTCCAGCACCGGGCAGGCGTCAGCCCCTATACTTCACCTTGCGGTTTTGCAGAGACCTGTGTTTTTGCTAAACAGTCGCCTGGGCCTATTCACTGCGGCTCTCTCGGGCTTTAACACCCTACCAGAGCACCCCTTCTCCCGAAGTTACGGGGTCATTTTGCCGAGTTCCTTAACGAGAGTTCTCTCGATCACCTTAGGATTCTCTCCTCGCCTACCTGTGTCGGTTTGCGGTACAGGCACCTCCCGCCTCGCTAGAGGCTTTTCTTGGCAGCGTGAAATCAGGGACTCAGGGATAAATCCCCTTGCTGTAACAGCTCAATGTTATAGGAACGGGATTTGCCTCATTCCACACCTCACTGCTTAGACGCGCATAACCAACAGCGCGCTCACCCTATCCTACTGCGTCACCCCATTGCTCAAACGGCGGGGAGGTGGTACAGGAATATCAACCTGTTGTCCATCGTCTACGCCTTTCGGCCTCAACTTAGGTCCTGACTAACCCTGAGCGGACGAGCCTTCCTCAGGAAACCTTGGGCATTCGGTGGAAGGGATTCTCACCCTTCTTTCGCTACTCATACCGGCATTCTCACTTCCAAGCGCTCCACCAGTCCTTACGGTCTAGCTTCGACGCCCTTGGAACGCTCTCCTACCACTGACATCTAAGATGTCAATCCACAGTTTCGGTGATTCGTTTAGCCCCGGTACATTTTCGGCGCAGCGCCACTCGACCAGTGAGCTATTACGCACTCTTTAAATGATGGCTGCTT